>DATNQJ010000103.1:0-2666 GCA_036704085.1 Stenomitos sp. | reverse complement strand
CCTCGTAGAGGGGCAACGCCACGAGCATGGTGCCGTCCGGCGCCTTGGTGACCGTCAGCTGGCTATAGTCCACCGTCGGCATCGGCTCGCCCGCCTTCACCCGCGCATCGAAGGCCTTCTGGATGACCACGGCCACCTCGAGGTTCGTGTTCGTGCCCTTGGCCGCGGTGGGCAGCAGGAGGGTCTGACCCTCGCGGATGACATCGCCCTTGAGGTTGTTGGCCTTCTTGAGCGCCTCGATGTAGGCCTTGATGTCCGCCCCATCCACCTTGCCGTCGCCGCCGCGATCGGTGGCGAACTTGCTGGCGAGGCTCCACAGCGTCATGCCGTAGGTCACGGTCAGGCTCAACTGATCCTTGCCGGCCTGGAAGAAGGTCGACGGCTTGGCCGGCTCGAACGGCGTCTCGCTCGGCAGGTTGACCAGGTAGGAGTTGGGATGCTGGCCGCTCAGGTCGTCGGCCACGTAGAAGCGCTGGAAGTCCTGGGTGCCGCGCTTGCGCACGTCCACGACGAAGGAGTCGACGGGCCCGGGGCCCACGCGCAGCGCCGTGAAGTCGAGCTCGGGCAGCGTCTGGCCGGCCTTGCGGCGGGCGTCCACCGACTTCTGAACGGCGATCGCCAGATCCAGGTTGAGGTTCGTGCCCACCTTGGAGGTCGGGACCTTCAGGGTCTGGCCCGTGCGCAGGGTCGTGTTCTTGAGGCCGTTGGCCTTCTGGAGATCCTGGATGAAGGGGGCCGTGTCGCGGGCGTCGACCTTACCGAAGGTGTTGTCCTGCTTGTAATCGGTGGCGTAGAGGCTGGCCAGGCTCCAGAGGGTCGTGCCCGGCTCGACGCGCACGGATAGCTGGTCCTTGCCGGGAACGACCGGGATCCAGGTGGGACGCTGGCTGAGCTGGAGGCGATCGCCCGCCGTCACCGGCTGCGCCGCAGGCGCGGCGGCCGTGCGGGACGGAGCGAGGGCCGTGAAGCGGAGGCTGGAGAGAGACGAGATCATTGTATATCAACCTTTCGAGGCATCTGAGGCAATGATCTCGTTATCGCCAGTTTAAGCCAGAACTTGCTTCCGGTTAAGCCTCCACGGCGGGCGTCCTGGCGCGGATGAAGGCCATGGTCAGGTCGAAGACCCGCTCCTTCTCCCGATCCATCATCATCTCGTGGCCCGAGTGCTCGAACCAGTGCAGCGCCTTGTCGGTCGACGCGACCCGATCGTGGATGATCTGCGACGAGATCCACTGGATGGTCTTGTCGGTCTTGGAGTGCATGAGGCAGACGGGCACCTGGACCTGGGGCAGGTTCACCTCGATATGGCGGGTGAAATCCTGGAAGGAGGCGAAGGTCTTGGTGGGGAAGTACGGGTAGTTCTTCGCCTCGTAGGCGCACTCCTTGGGCGGCTTGGGCATGGGCCAGAACTTCGCGACCATGGAGAGCAGCGGCGTGAAGGCCGTCAGGGGATCGGCAAAGCGCAGGGCGGGCGCCACCAGCACCATGCCCGCCAGGTTCTGGGGGCGCTCCATGGCGATCTTGAGGGCCACCAGGCAGCCCATCGAGAGCGCCACGATCACCACCCGGTCCACCTCGGTGAAGAGGTCGTCGAGGGCCTTGGCGGCGTCGTCGACCCAGTCGCGCCAGGTCACGCCGACCAGATCCTCGGGCTTGGTGAAGTGCCCGCGCATGGCCGGCATGCGATAGGGCAGCCCCTCCGCCTCCAGGTGCGGCACCAGGCCGTTCACCGTCTCGGGTAGGCCCGTGAACCCATGCAGTAGCAACACGCCGAGGGGTTTCTTCATCGCTCGCTCCTTTCGAGGGCAGCCACCAGCAGACTACCAGACCTCGGCCACCTTAACCAAATCTTTACGAAGTGATAAAAAGCGGATTACCTCGTTGCCAGGACGATTTGGCATCATAAAGAGACGTTAAGTGAGGAGATGTCACCATGACCACTATCAAGCCAATGCTTTTGATCATAACGGTTGCCGCTTTCCTGCTTTCGGGCTGCGGCAGCGCCCCCAACCAGCCCCTCAAGGCCACCGTGGCCAAGACCAAAGCCGCCGACGCCCCGGCGACCGCCCTCATGCTCGTCGAGGCGAGCCGTAGCCTCGACCAGATGGTCGGCCAGAAGATCCAGGTCGTCGCCTGCAACCCCCGCATCGAGACCAACTACACGATCAACATGGACGGCAGCGGCGCCTACCTCAGCGACGAGACGGGCGCGCTCCTGCTGGTTCGCAACTACAAGGCGCTGGCGAGCGCCTGCTCGGACAACCTGACGGAGATCGTCCGCAGCGCCTTCGTGACGGGTACGGTCGTCAAGCGCCAGGGCGTCACCGACAAGCGCTTCACCTACGCCCTCGAGATCCAGAGCTTCGACGTCACCACCGGCTACCCGAGCCGCATCCTGGTCCGGCGCGACCTCATCACCGCGCTCGAGGCCTCGGAGCCCAAGGGTCCGGATTCGGGCCTCCAGGTCCGGCTCATCGAGACCCTGGCCGGCGTGGGCAACGTCTACACCTTCACCGCCCGCGTCGTCTCCAACACCCTCGCCGGGCCCCGTGAGGAGGTCGTGACGGGCACCTTCGACGTCAGCGCGCGTTCCTTGGGCGACCTGACCCGCAGCCCGGGCACCCGCCGGTAACCCCAAACGAAATCGCCCCCGCCATCCGGCGGGG
>DATNQJ010000102.1:0-6811 GCA_036704085.1 Stenomitos sp. | reverse complement strand
CCGCATCTCCGCCGCCTTCTCTTCTGGCAGCGTGTCGTTGATGAACGTCCCCGCCCCCGACTCGCAGCCCGCCAGGTACTTGAGCTTCGTCGCCGTGCGATTCGGCGGATAGAACTCGACGTGGAAGTGGCTGCCCGGATGCTCCTGACCGTCGGTGGGCGCCTGGTGCATCACCATCATGTACGGCAGCGCGAAGCCGAACAGGGCGTCGTACTTCTTCAGGATCGTCTTGAGCATCCGCGCGAAGTCCCGGCGCTCGGCAGGGCCGAAGTCCAGGAGCGATCGCAGGTGCCCCTTCGCGTACAGATGGACCTCGTAGGGGTACCGCGCGTAGAACGGAATGATTGCCACGAAGTGCTCGTTCTCGGCGACGATCCGCCGGCCATCCCGCCTCTCCTCGGCGAGCACGTCACAGTGCAGGCAGCGACCCGTCTTCGCGTGGTGCTTGGCCTGACTCGCAAGCTCCCGCTCGATCTTCGGCGGCAGGTAACTGAAAGCGTAGATCTGGCCGTGCGGGTGGTGCAGCGTCACCCCGATGGCCTCGCCCTTGTTCTCGAAGATGAAGACGTAGTCGATCTCGGGCCGCCGACCGAGCTCCTGGTAGCGGTCCGTCCAGACCCGAATCAGACGCTCGATCTCGGCGACCGAACGGTCGGCGAGCGTCGTGTTGTGAACGGGCGAGTAGAGCACGACCTCGCAGATGCCGGTCGACGGCCGCACGGGATAGAGGTTCGTGGCCTCGATGGCCGGCTCTCCCGGCTCCCGCTTGAACGAGGGGAACTTGTTCTCGAAGACGACGTACTCGTACGACTCGGCCGGCACCTCGGTCGGAAACCCGCCGGGCTTGGTCGGACAGATGGGACAGTAGTCCGCCGGCGGCATGAACGTGCGGTCCTGCCGGTGGGTCGCCGTGACGACCCACTCCTCGGAGATGGGATTCCAGCGCAGCTCGGACATGCTACGGCGCCTCCGGCTCGTCGGCCGCTTCTTCCGGGGCCTGTTCGAAGTGGTAGTAGATGAGGTAACGCCCATCCTCCTTGAGGATCGTCTCCTTGCGCATGACTTCCGAGTTCTCGGGCTCCATCGCTCCTCCTACGTCGCGCTCGGGCGGCCCACGCAAAGGCCGTCCAGGGCCATTCTCCGGGCTGTCGCATGACCATGTCAAGGGGAGTGCGTCACGGACGGTACGGAGTGGGGTGACGCAAGAAAGATTTAATTTTGGTTTCGATCGTGTGCAATCCGGATCGTCTGCCTCTTCTGCGGGGAATATGGAAGAGGAAGGCTCGTCTGATTCGCCGCAAAGCCCGACCCGATCCAATTCCGTGCGGCCCGGACGATCCATGAGGACCTCGCGAATGAACTTCCACCGTCTACTGGTCACTCTGGCGCTCGGAGCCAGCCTGATCGCGGGCTGCACCCCCGTAGCCTTGATCACGAGCACCACCGACGACCAGCCCCCCACGACCAAGAAGCTCGAGGGCCTGACGGGGCGGATCATCAACCTCAACGGCCAGCCGGCCGCGAACGTCCCGGTCACGGGCTACCTCATCGCGAACAACACGGCGAGTCTCGTCTCCAACAACTCGGCGAGCATCATCTCCAACAACTCGGCGAACCTGGTCAGCAACAACACCGCCAGCTACCGCACCCAGGCGGGCTCGCGGGTGGCAGCCAAAACGGATCAGGACGGCTACTTCGCCTTCCCGAACGTCACGGACAACTACGTGAACATCGAGGCCGTCCTCTCGGATGACGTGAAGGCCATCAAGACCGACGTGGCGAGCAAGTCGTCGGAGGTCATGATGAAGCTCGCCTACACCGGCAGCATCCGCGGCCACGTCAAGTCCACGAGCTCCCAGGTCACGGACTTCCTGGGGGTGGACGTCTTCATCCCCGGCACGGGCTACGTCGCCAAGACCGACTCCCAGGGCAACTACGAGATCCCCCACGTTCCGGTCGGCCGGTTCTACGTGGTGGCGATGCATCCCGACCTCGGTCGCGGCTACGCCGAGGGCGTGACGGTGGTCTCGAAGACCGCCGCCCAGGCCCCCGACATCGAGCTGAGCACCAAGTTCCCGACATTGACCGCGATCGCACCCACCAACGGCGCACCCGGTCAGACCGTGACCTTGACGGGCGAGAACTTCGGGGTGTCCATCGGCAAGCAGCCGGAGGTCCTGTTCAACGGCGTCCAGGCCCAGGTCACCTCCAAGAGCGACACCGAGCTCCAGGCCGTGGTGCCGAACGGCGCCCTCAACGGCCTGGTCACGGTCAAGGTGGCCGGGCTCAACAGCACCCCGCTCGACTTCAAGGTCATCAAGGACCTCGCCATCTTCCCCGACGCCCAGAACTCGCTCGCCCAGACGCCCAGCGCCGTGGCGCCGACGAGCGACGTCATGCCGCTCGATCAGCCCCGGACCTACCTGGCCCGGGCGCTCGACACGGACGGCGCCATCATCCCGTCCCCGGCCGTCACCTGGAGCTCCTCGATGCCCGCCGTCGGGACGGTGGACGGCACCGGCAAGCTGACGGCCACCACCGTCGGCACCCTGGAGCTCCGGCTCGCGGCCGGCAGCCGCAGCGCCGCCTTGCCGGTGGAGGTCGTCGGCGCCATCAACCGCCTGACGGTCACCCCGAACCCCGTGCCCACCCTCGTCTCCTATCCGGTGGGCGCCACGCCGGATACGGCCAAGGCGCAATGCACGCTCGTGGCCCAGTCGGTCTTCACAGCGGGCGGCTCGCGGGTCCTGCCGGTCACGTGGAGTACGACCGATCCCCGGATCACCATCACCTCCGGCGGCCTGATCACCACCAAGCCAGGGGCCGAGGCCGGAACGGCGAGCGTGACGGTGCAGTCGGTGGTCGATCCGCGCCGCTCGCTGCAGGTGCAAGTCCCCGTGGTCCGTCAGGGCAGCCTGGCCATCGAGATCGAATAGGAGCCCCTTCATGAAGCCGCGTATTCTCACTCTCGCCTTGGCCTGCTCCTTGCTTCTGGGCTGCAAACCGGCGCCACTGTCCGTCTCCCCGATCTCGACCGGCGCGCTCCCGGCCCCCACGGGCTCCAGCGCGCTGCCGGCCGATGCCCAGCAGAAGACGGGGACCCTCGTGCTCTCGGTCAAGTGGCCGGAGCGCAGCTACGCGGGCTTCAATGCCCAGGCCATCCCGCTCAGCACCAACGCCCTGGTCGTCGACATCACCGACGACCAGGGGAAGAATGTCGCCCACGAGGTCCTCAAGCGGACGAGCGGCACCCTTCAGACCACCAAGGAGATGGTCCTCTCGGTCGGCACCGGCTACAACGTCAACGTCAAGGCCTACGCCGCCACGGCCCCGACCGATCAGGACGAGGTGATCGCCTTCGCGAACGCCACGGACGTCGCGGTGAAATGGAACGAGGTCGCCCCGCTCAAGTTGAGCCTGTCGCCGCTCTTCGCACCCGTCGTCACGGATATCTCGGCCACCAACGCGGGCGCCGGAGCGACCCTGGAGCTGACGGGCAGCAACTTCACGCGGGGTGGCGGCTCGCCGAGCGTCATCTTCCCGTCCGGCACCACGGTGACGGGCACGATGGTCGACGGCAAGCTCCGGGTCACGGTCCCCGCGGGGGCCGGTAGCGGCAACCTCCAGGTCAAGGTGGACGGAATTCCTAGCGCCTCGCTCGTCGCGTTCAACGAGCTCACGCAGCTCTCCTTGACCGCCAGCGGGTCCACGGACTCCTGGACCCGGCTGGAGTCGGACGGCGTGATCCACACCTGGATCGGCGACCGCTTCCAGCTTTCGCCCTTGGCGACCGACAGCACCGGGGCTCCCTTCGAGGATCCCACCATCCTGAACTGGAGCAACGCCTCGGGCTCGGTGGGCACCCTGGGTGCCACCGGCTCCTACCAGGTGGCGGCCACCCAGCTCACCACGGGGACCTACGATCAGGTGACCGCGAGATCCGGGAATGTGAGCGCCACGCGTCAGATCCTGGTCGCGCCCCCCGCAGGTCCGCTCCTGGACCCCCATCCGGAGCTCGAGACGATGCCCGGAAGCGTGCCGTACGATCCGACGGATGTGCCTGGCTCCGGCGACGGGATCTCAATCGCCAAGCTCGCCAACGGCATGTATGTCATCGCCTGGGTTCTGGACGGCCACGCCAACATCGAATGGCGCATCCTCAACCAGGATGGGACCCCAGCCTCGCCAGTCAAGCGCATCGTCAGCTACCGCAAACTGACGGAGACCCAGCCCCTGGTGGCGGCCAAGGGTAACGAAGCCGTCATCATGATCCGGAACAGCAACGTGCTGACCGAGCTTGATGCCTACCAGATCACCGTGGGGGACACCATCACGACGACCGCGTACCGGGTCGTGGACACGACCTGGGACGTCATGGACGCCACCGACCTGGGCTGCAACGTCTACATGGGCAACCTGGCCTCCAACGGCTCGAACTACATGCTTGGCTACTATGTGTCGAAGAATGATGGCTACCACTACAAGACCCGGAACTTCTACAAGGATCCGGACAGCGGCAACCTCTCTCTCAAGACGGTGGATGCCACGAGCTATATCCGGGACTCGCAGGTGAACGGCGTCTTGCGTACCTTCGCGAGCGATCGCGCCTCGCTCACGACCGACGGCGCGAACTACTATCTGCGCTTCTACTACGACGCGGCTGGGGTGGGCAAGTACTTCTGGACCTGGTTCCACCCGGACGGCAGCCAGGACTCGTCGGCGCAAGACACGGAACTCTCTGAACCCGAACGCTTCGCGAGCGATGCCACCAGCGGCAACACGCACCTGTTCGCCTCGATCGACTACAAGAACTCCAACAACACGGCCGTTTTCGCGATGGTCGACAAGGACTGGAACCCGATCAAGGGACGCACGGTCATTTCCAACCTCGAGGGGGCCGTCACGGACCCGTTCGACTACCCCGTCACGGCGGTCTGGGACGGCACCGAGTACCTGGTCTGCTTCTCGCGGATCCAGACGATCAACGGTCAGCCGACCCCGCAGCCGATGATCCAGGCGATCTCGGAGACCGGCACGTTTATCGGCAAGGCCTATCCCATTGCCGCCGCGGGCTCCAAGGCCACCATCGCTCGTCTGGATGGAGAAGGCGCCATTTGCACGTGGCTGGATCCCAACAACCAGCTTCGGGTCCGGAAGCTGAAGTACCACTAACGCAGGCCACAGGACGAGCGGGGGGTGATGTTTCACCCCCCGCTGTTTCATTGGCAGCGAGTCTCATCTGACACGTTACGTGCGGTGTGCTGTCAACATCCTTACACCATGTAGCCAGATCAACATACCACCATCCGATCGACAGACCCTAGATGGCCTCACCCGCGAAGTTCCGGCCATAGTTGCTCACGTAACGCGGCCCGTAGGTCTTCCCGATCTGACGGAAGTTGCCTGCGGCGTCGTACTCGACCAGGTTCGCCGTGATCACGAGGTAGTACTGGTACGATCCCGCCGGCGCCGGGCCCAGGTTGAACTCGAGGGCCTGCGGCGTCTCGGGCGGCTTGTTGCCCGGATTACCGGCGCGGTAGACGGTCTTGAACCCGTCCTGGCTCGCCACCACCCCGAACTGCCAGTTGAGACGGAAGTTCCGGTTCTGGCCGTACTCCTGCTGGAACTGGCCCTCGATGGCGGCCGCCTCCTGGGTGACGTAGGCCATCACCTCCTTGGGAACCACCATCGTGGTCCAGGTCTTCTGGCCCCAGCCTGGGGCGCTCTGGGCTTGTACGCGCTGGGTCGCGACGGGGAGCTTGGGAGTGAGCGGAGTCATGCCGCATCCGGCCAGCAAGGACGTGACGAGCAGGAAGGAGGCGAGGCGAGCGAACATATCGGAAAAGTCCTTTCAGACGTTGGGGCGAGGGCTTACCCTGCAATCATCCGACATGCCGTCGCCCCCGCCATCCCGGAACGCGACGACCCGCTATCGAAAAAACGACCTACTTGGAGCGGCGCGTCGACCCTGATAGACTCGAAGGCATCGACGAGAAAGGGGCGAGCCATGGCAACCCTCAAGCAACGACTTCCCGAGAACGTGGCGGGCGAATTCTACGTCGATGCGACCTGTATCGATTGCGGGACCTGTCGGATGCTCGCACCGTGCTCCTTTGCCGAGGCCACCGACTCGTCCTTCGTCTACGCGCAGCCAGAGACCCCCGAGGACGAGCGAAAGGCCCTCCGGGCCCTCCTGGCCTGTCCCACGGGCTCCATCGGCACCCTGCACCCCAATGCCGCGCGCGAGGTGATGGGGGACTTCCCCATGCCCCTGGAGGAAGGCGTCTACTACAACGGCTTCAACTCCCCCAAGTCCTACGGGGGGCACAGCTACTTCATCCACGACCCGCACGGCAACTGGCTCATCGACTCGCCCAAGTTCCTGCCCCACCTCATC
The DNA here is from genome assembly GCA_036704085.1 of Stenomitos sp. GTDB lineage: Bacteria > Cyanobacteriota > Sericytochromatia > S15B-MN24 > UBA4093 > DATNQJ01. The sequence goes on along the minus strand of DATNQJ010000102.1, from coordinate 414 downwards.
CAGCGCTTCGAGGCCATGGGGGGCATCCGTTACATCTTCCTGACCCACCAGGACGACGTCGCCGAGGCCGCCCGGTATGCCGAGCGGTTCGGCAGCGAGCGGATCATCCACGAGGCCGATAGGCGGGCCCAGCCCGACGCGGAGCGCCTCGTCTCGGGGTCGGATCCCGTCGAGTTGGCCCCGGGCTTCGTCGCCATCCCCAGCCCCGGGCACACGCGCGGCAGCATGGTGCTGCTGTACCGCGATCGCTTCCTCTTCGCCGGCGACCACCTGTGGGGCGACGAGGCCGGGACGTTGGGCGCCTCGCGGCGCGTGTGCTGGTACTCCTGGCCCGAGCAGACCCGCTCCATGGAGCGCCTGCAGGACTACACCTTCGAGTGGGTGCTCCCGGGACACGGCGATTGGCTGCATCTT
>DATNQJ010000101.1:0-14226 GCA_036704085.1 Stenomitos sp. | reverse complement strand
GCATCGCAGCCGGCCAGAAGCACACAAGCAAGAGTAAGCGCCACCCGGTTGCCGAAGCGTCCAGTACGCAGCATGTAGGTCCTCCGTTAGGCGAAGGGGTAGGGGTTCGTTGACCCCACACTAACGGAGGCATTCAGGGGATGACACGGCCAAGTGGACGAGGAATGGGCGCCGAAGCTGCCAACCGTCCTACGTCATAACAGGCTAGGGAGCGTCACCTGAGGGGGATCGATCCCGCATCAACACGCTCTTTTCGACGTTGGTGGCACCCAAGCGAGCCACGATGAAGCGCTCGGCCGTCTCCGTGTCAAACGAAGCCCGGCAGAAGAGGTCCAGGCTCAGAAACGACTTTTCGGGGAAGGAATGGATGGACAGGCGGCCTCCTTCGAGCAGCACCAGGCCGGAGAGGCCCCCGTCCTCGGTCGTCTTACCGGCATAGCGGAAGACGTAGGGGGCCTTGAGAGGCGACAGCCCGAGCTCGGAGGCCAGGTCCGCGAGCATGGTCGTCAAGAACTCGAAATCCTCGAGCTTGGCGCGATCGCAGCCATACCCGTCCAGCATGAGATGGGGGCTGTACACGGAAACGCCTCCTAGTCGTCAGGGCACCATCCGGTACGATTATACAGGACCCCACACACGACGACAGGCCCCGCGGATGCGGGGCCTGTCGAAATCGAGCTAGAGGCTTAGACGAGGGCGGGCTCCCGGACCGGGGGCACCATCGCCGTGTGCTCGCGGTGGATCGGGAACCGATCCCCCCGCTCGACGACCGTCACGCGGAGATCCTCTCCGCCGAAGGTGGCCTTGAACTCCTCGACGACCAGATCGGTGTCGAAGGGCAGGCAACTAAACACATCCACGAATGCGATTCCGACCAGATTCGGATCATCCTGGCAGTGCATGTAAGGATACGTGTGGATACTGGCGTGGCTGGTGGTCAGCCCCACGAGTCCGGTGACGCCGCTCTCGAGCGGATTGACGTTCACGAAGTCGTGGCAGTAAGGGGGAAACAGCACGTCCATACCGAGCTTAGCAGGGAGCTCCTTCAACCAGTTGTAGACCAACCGGAAATCCGAGAGCTTCTCCGGGTCGCATCCGTAGGCGTCGATCGTCAAGTGCGGGCCATAGACCCCGCGAGCAAGGCGTTCCAATTCAAGCAGCCCTCCTAAATCAGGGTGGTCGGGGGACCTACCGCGGGGTCCGAGACCTGGGTCAACAAGAAGGACGGCAACCTACCTCCCGATGAGGGGTCGTCGTCGCGGTGGCGTAACAATACGCAGGGGATGTCGGCGACTCTGCCGACGTGGGAACCCTCGAAATTCGAGTAGAGCGCTATTTAATCAAGGTCTGGTCCCCTATGTCAATCCCGTCCCAAGCCGCCCCCGGCGCGGAACGTAGCGCGCAATGACGCGCGTCACGCCCGTTTCGGCGATCGCCCGCCGGAGCGAGGCATCGACAACTTGGGGTTAAGATTTATCAATGACCTCAAACCGTGACACATACCCCGGTTCAAGACCTCCCCAAACGAATTGTCAAGGTCGTAAGCCGCCCGGCTGGGCAACCCTCCATCTATCGATGGGGCGACCCCGATCTTGCGCGCGGAAAGCTTAAGTATTGTTTCCGAGGGGGCGGCGCTGGGCCCGGCGGGCCTTCTTGAGCTCGATCAGGTTGTACTGGTTCAGGACGATCTGGGCCCACTGCGCCGCGAACCCGTACCATCCCATGCGCTCGACCACGGTGAGGGCCGGACGCAGGGTGCGCTCGTTCCAGAGCCCGCCCCAGGTCGCGATGAAGTTGAGCACGTCGTGCAGGGGCGTCTCCTGGGTCATGAGGCGTACGTCGAGGGTCGGATGCATCTGGAGGAAACGCGCCGCCATCCGGCCCCGCTCCTCCTCGATGCGCTTCAGGCGCGGCAGGTCCGCCACCGTGAAGCGCGGATGGTAGTGGAAGCCGAGCGCTTCCTTCGAGCGGACGATCCCCACCCCGATCTGCTTGAGCCGGGTGCCCAGCTCCAGATCCTCCCAGCCGTACTCCACGAAGCCCGTGTCGAAGCCTCCGACCTGCTCCAACAGGGAGCGCCGGATCGACACGTTCTTGGTGTCGAAGAAGGCCCGGGAGGGATCGAAGGGCGGCACCTTGGCCTCCGTGAGATGCTCGAAGTCATCCACGTTCACCGACAGGCCCTGCACGAAGACCTCGCGCGCGGCGTCCGTGCGGCGGGCGTTCCGATGGGCCTCCAGGTGGCCGCGGACGAACCCCGGTACGACCACCACGTCCGAATCGACGTAGCAGAGGAACTCGCCGCGGGCCTCTCGGATGCCCGTGTTGCGAGCGACCGCACGCCCCTGGTTGGGCTGCGGCACGTAGCGCAGGTGCGGGTGATCCGCCTGCAGCCCGCGCACCAGCTCGGGGGTCCGATCGGTGGAGCCGTCGTCGATGACCACGATCTCATGGGACTCGGTCGTGTCCTGGTTCAGGAGCGCCCGGAGCGCCTTCTCGAGGATCGGGGCTCGGTTGTAGGTCGTCACGACGACCGAGAGGGTGAAATCGCTCATGCCTTGCCCTTTCTGGACCGCTTAAGTCTACCGTGGAGGCGGCCTGGCGCACAAGCGACGGGATAAAGGTTGGCTGCTTTCAGGATTCCTGCTACAATACCTCTCACGGTGTTCGACGCGTTCCGTTTGACACGGACCCTCCGTTGTGATACCGTTTTGATTTGCATACGATTTCCGATCGATTAAGACTTGCTTAAGTCTTCGACTGACGCCCCGTTCCAAGTCGATCGTCAACGATGTCCGGGAGTAATCTGTTACAATGCGCGTTATCATTACGTTGGCCTGCACCGAGTGCAAAGAGCGCAACTACACCACGATGAAGAACAAGAAGAACGATCCGGATCGGGTCGAGCTGAAGAAGTACTGCAAGCGCTGCCGCGTGGTGCGTGCTCATCGGGAGACGAAGTAGTCCGCGCTGGCCCCGTGCGACCTTAGTTCAGTTGGTAGAACGGCGGTCTCCAAAACCGCATGTCGTGGGTTCGAGTCCTACAGGTCGCGCCTCCTTCTGAAACCAGAGACCGCACGGTCCACGCCTGGCAGGCCCCCAGGGGAACCTGGGAAGCTCCAGAGTGGACCGTCCGGTTTCTGGGCTCAGAGGCCACAGGATTTACGAGGAAGAGAGCACTCCGTTGTCCGAGCCGAACAAGACCTCCGTTGAGGGGGAAGAGAACCCCGTCGTCGAGGGAGAGGACTCTGGCCTTTCACTGAAGGGCGGCGGCCTGGCACTCCCCAGCATGGGATGGGCCAAGGGGACCCAAGGGTTTCTGAGCGAGGTCCGCACCGAGTTCAAGAAGATCACGTGGCCCAGCCGCCAGCAGGTCCTCACCGAAACCGGCGTCGTGATCCTGGTGGTCACGTTCCTGACGCTCCTGATCCTGGCTTTCGACTGGATCTTCTCCCTCCTTTCCAACCGGTTCCTGGTCTAGGGCCGGTCTCTGCAAGAACGAAGCATTAACGAGGACCCATGAGCAGAAAGTGGTACGTCGTCAACACCTACTCCGGCTACGAGGACAAGGTTCGTGAGAACCTCCTGCGCCGCGCGGAGTCGATGGGCATGACCGATCGCATCTTCCACGTCGAAGTACCGGAAGAGACGGTCGTCGAGATCAAGGAAGGCAAGCGCGTGGAGAAGCCGCGCAAGGTCTTCCCCGGTTACGTGCTCGTCGAGATGGACATGGACGAGGCCTCCTGGCACGTGGTCCGCAACACTCCGGGCGTAACCTCGTTCGTCGGCTCGACGACCAAGCCCACGCCCCTGTCGGACCGCGAGGTCCGCAAGATCTTCAAGCGCGCCGCCACCAAGGCCAAGATCCAGATCGATCTGCATGTGGGCGAGCACGTGAAGGTTATCGGCGGCCCGTTCGCCGATTTCTCGGGCGACATCATCGAGATCAACCCCGAGAAGGGCAAGCTCAAGGTGTCGGTGTCGATCTTCGGTCGCGCCACCCCGGTCGAACTCGAGTTCGGCCAGGTTCAAAAGGTCTAATCAGGCAGCCAGGGACCTGGTTGCATTCAAGGAGGTGAAACCCCAATGGCGAAGAAGGTAACCGCCATGATCAAGCTGGCCCTGCCCGCAGGCAAGGCCAACCCGGCGCCCCCCGTGGGTCCCGCGCTCGGTCAGCACGGCGTCAACATCATGGAGTTCTGCAAGGCCTACAACGCGCAGACCTCCGACAAGGCCGGCCAGATCATCCCCGTCGAGATCACCGTTTATGAGGATCGTTCGTTCACGTTCGTCCTCAAGACGCCTCCGACCTCGGAGCTGATCAAGAAGGCGATCGGGGCTGAAAAGGGCTCCGGTACCCCCAACAAGGCGAAGGTCGGCACGATCACCATGGACCAGATCCGTGAGATCGCCCAGATCAAGATGCCCGACCTCAACTGCACCACCGTCGAATCGGCCATGAACATGGTCGCCGGCACCGCGGTGTCGATGGGCGTCACCGTTCAGAAGTAAACCGCTATTACGTGGGAGGGGCTCGGCCCCGGTTGAACCACTGGAGGATTAAATGGCAAAGCTCAGCAAGCGCCAGAAGGCGATCTACGCCGAGGTCGATCTGGCCAAGGCGTACGGCCCGGCCGACGGCCTGGCCCTCTCGAAGAAGCTCGCGACCGCGAAGTTCGACGAGACCGTCGAGGCTCACTTCCGCCTCGGCATCAACGTGAAGCACGCCGACCAGCAGGTCCGCTCGACGGTCGTGTTGCCCGCCGGCACCGGTAAGACCGTGCGCGTGGCGGTCATCGCCAAGGGCGACAAGCAGAAGGAAGCCGAAGCGGCCGGCGCCGACGTCGTCGGCGGCGAAGAGCTCATCCCCCGCATCCAAGAGGGCTGGATGGAGTTCGACATCCTGGTCGCCACCCCGGACATCATGGGTGCCCTGGGTCGCGTCGGTAAGGTGCTCGGCCCCCGCGGCCTGATGCCCTCGCCGAAGGCCGGCACGGTCACCTTCGAGATCGGCAAGGCCGTCAAGGAGTTCAAGGCCGGTAAGGTCGAGTTCCGTGCGGACAAGCAGGGTATTGTGCACGTGCCCATCGGCAAGGCGTCGTTCTCGCCCGAGGACCTCGGCCGCAACTTCGGCGCGCTGATGGATGCCATCAACAAGGCCAAGCCCGCTGCCGCCAAGGGCACCTACCTCAAGAGCGCCTATGTCACCTCGACCATGGGCCCCGGCATCAAGCTCGACACCGCGCGTGTCGGCGAGGCCATCGCCCAGGCGTAACCCTCGGGAAGCGGGGGGTTGAAAAATCCACCGCTTCCTAACCTTGCCTTAACCGGCCAAGTGCCGTATAATGGCAGGACAATTGAATCGAAACGTGTCTCCCACGCCCAAGACAGCAGGGATCCCTCCGGGGATTTAATGGTTACCCCCCTGCCGAGGTAGCGGATGAGCTTCGACCCAGAGTTTCCCTTCATTGGGACCCTTTTGGACCGGGCTCCTGCCTCCTCAGGCGGGAGCCCGGTTCGCTTCTCGAAGCTCACCCGAAGGAGGTGAATACAACAATGCCGACGAAAGAGAAAAAGCAGCAGACCGTCGCCGAGCTGCGCGAGATCTTCGACCGCGCTCAGGTGGCGATCGTCACGGATTACCGTGGTCTGACCGTCAAGGAGATCACCGATCTCCGCCGCCGTCTTCAGAAGGTGGGTGGCGACCTGACCGTCTCCAAGAACACCCTCATCAACCTCGTCACCGCCGACAACGATCAGTGGAAGGCCATGGAGCCGTTCCTCGCTGGTCCCACCGCGCTGGCGATCGGGTTCGATGATCCCGTCGCGGCCGCCAAGGCCGTTTCGGACTTCGCCAAGGAGAAGCGCAAGGTCGAGATCAAGATCCGCGGTGGCGTGCTCGAGGGCAAGGCCCTCTCGCCGAACGCCGTGAAGGATCTGGCCAGCATGCCGAGCAAGGAGGTCCTCCTGGGCCGCATGCTGGGCAGCCTGCAGAGCCCCGCGCAGAACTTCGCCTCGGTGCTCTCGGCCGTCTCGCGCAACCTCGTCTACGCCGTGGACGCGGTGCGTCGCCAGAAGGAAGGCGCGTAAGCCTTTCTTCCCCCCAACGAGTTGTATTAGCCGGTTTTCCGGCACACTTTATAAGGAGAACACGTAAATGGCCACTCTTACCAACGAAGAAATCGTCAACGCCATCAAGGAGAAGTCGCTCCTCGAAGTCAGCGACCTCGTCAAGATGATCGAAGAGGCCTTCGGCGTCTCGGCCGCTCCCGCGATGGGCGCCATGATGATGGCCCCCGCCGCTGGCGCCGCTGCCCCCGCCGAGGAGAAGACCGAGTTCGACGTCATCCTCGAGTCGGCTGGCGACAAGAAGATCGAAGTCCTCAAGGTCGTCCGTGAGGCCACCGGCCTCGGCCTCAAGGAAGCCAAGGACCTCGTCGACGGCGCTCCCAAGCCCGTGCTCGAGAAGGCCAAGAAGGACGTCGCCGACGGCCTCAAGGCCAAGCTCGAGGCCGCTGGCGCCAAGGTCTCCGTCAAGTAGTCTGACGGCCTGAAGCCTGGTGACGCCCCCCGCCCTGTGCGGGGGGCGTCGCGCTTTGTTAGAATGGATCCCATGACCCAAGCACCGTGGCAATTCTGGCTCGCCGAAAAGGCCCAACTCGCCGGCTTCGAGAGTTTCGCGGCCCTCGCAGCCGCCCATGGCCTCAAGCCGGGCATCGGGCGCGACCTGTACCGGGCCGTGACCACCGCCCAGGGCACGCACGACGACGTGCTCGCGGCCCTCGCGCCGACGGGCGTCTTCCCCGGGGCGCTCACGCCCCGCGTGCTCCAGGACGCCCGGGACACCGACACGACCAAGGGCCTCTTCACGCTGCGGGACGGCCTCGAGATCGAGTCCGTCCTCATGCGCCACCACGGGCGCCGCAACACGGTGTGCGTCTCGAGCCAGGCGGGCTGCGCCTACCGCTGTGCCTTCTGCGCCACGGGCCAGGCCGGCTTCAACCGGCACCTCAAGGCCACCGAGATCGTGGACCAGGTCCTCTACTTCAACCGCCGGCTCGCCGAAGCGGGTGAGCAGGTCACCAACGTCGTCTTCATGGGCATGGGCGAGCCCTTCCACAACTACCAGGCCGTGCGTCAGGCGGTGCGGATCCTCTGCGACGAGTCGGGCCTCAGCCTGGCGCGCCGCCAGGTGACCATCTCGACGGTGGGGCTGGTGCCCGAGATCCGGGCCTTCGCCGACGAGGAAATCGCCGTCAGCCTCGCCATCTCGCTGCACGCGCCCACCGACGAGCAGCGCAGCCGCCTGATGCCCGTCAACGACCGCTACCCGCTCTCCGAGCTGATGGCCGCATGCGCGGACTACGCGAGCCGCACCGGCCGGCGCATCTTCTTCGAGTACCTCATGCTCGCGGGCCTCAACGACCGGGACGAGGACGCCCGCGCCCTCGCGGCCCTGATGCGGCAGGGCGACTACCACGCGAACCTGATTCCCTACAACGCGACGGATGCCGGGTTCACGGGCTCAGCCGAGGAGCGCGTGCGCGCCTTCCAGGCCATCTTGAAGGAGGCGGGCGTACCGACCACCGTGCGCCAGCCCATGGGGCGCGACATCGCAGCCGCCTGCGGCCAGCTCCAGGCCGAGACCCAGCCCCGGGCAGGGCGTGCCGGATGATGCTCGTCAGCGCCTGCCTGGTCGGAGAGCGGTGTCGCTATGACGGAGACGGCTTCGACCGCTATCCGGACCTGAAGCGGCTCGTGGTGGAAGGCGAGGCGATCGCCGTCTGCCCCGAGGAGCTGGGTGGCCTGCCGACGCCCCGCCCGCCCGCGGAGCTGCAGGGCGGAGACGGGGCGGCCGCCTGGCGCGGGGAAGCCCGGCTCACGACCCACGCGGGCGCGGACGTCACCGAGGCCTTCTTGCGGGGTGCCGAGGAAACGGCCCGGCTCGCGGCCGAGTGCGGTGCGACCCTGGCGGTGCTCAAGGCCCGCAGCCCGTCTTGCGGGTGCCATGGGATCTACGACGGCAGCTTCAGCGGCCAGATCGTGCCCGGGATGGGCGTCACGGCCGCGCGCCTGAAGGCCATGGGCCTGCAGGTCGAGAGCGAGGAAACCTGGCGCTAAGCTCGCCTAGCGCCTGCGGCTTTTGCTCTAATGATCGAACAGGGCGTGGGGAATCGCGTTGGCCCACCAGCCGGGCTGCATGGGGATGCTCGTCTCCCAGTCCTTGTCGAAGGCCTCGGCGGCAATGCGCTTCACCTGGTCCGCGTCGTCGATGCCCACGCCCAGCTCCCGGGAGAACGAATAGGACTGGTTGTCCGAGTTCTGGGAGCCCACGTAGGCCCACTGAGCGTCCACGGCCACGAACTTCGTGTGCGCTTGCTCGCCATCCTTGCCGTTGGTCGAGAAGTTCCGCAGCTCGATGTTCGCGCGCACGTCCTCGGGCAGCTCGGCCATGAAGGAGAGCAACGCCTTGTTGTTGGCCGCATCGACCGCCGAGCCGAAGAGCTGGTAGTCCATCGGCACCATCAGCTTGACCTTCACCCCGCGCTCGGCTGCCTCCTTGATCTCCTTGAGGACGGCGTCGGCGTTGAGGTTCGGAGAAGCGATCTTGAGCTCGTGCTGGGCCGCGTGCATGGCCGCCAAGAGACCCTGGTCGGCATCGTTGTCGGTGTAATCCTCGGAGTAGAAGCCGAGGACGCCTCGCTTGCCCAGCATGGTCATGGGCACGGCATGCTCGGGGGGCGGGGAGGTGTCCGGCTCGTGGGCCGGCGGAGTGGCGTCTCCGTTGAAATGCTTCGCCGAGCGCTTCCAGGCGTCGTCGAAGTCGCCGAGCATGCGCTGGACCACCTCACCCCGCACCTTGATGAGCAGGTCCTTCTCCTTGGGATTGTCGACGTTGTCGCCCCCGATCACGCCGATCTTCCCGTCCACCACGTACATCTTGGTGTGCTGGCCCCGCCGGCTGATCGTCGGGCGAGCGACGGAGACCTGCGCCTTGATCCCGTACTTCTCGAAGGCCTCCACGATGTCGGCCTTGTCGACCACCACGTTGATGCGGAAGTCCGGATTCGCGCGCTGCTTGGCCGCGAGCGTCTCGAGCAGCTCCTTGGCGGCCGGGCTGTCCGGATCGAAGATGTAGGTCTGGAAGGAGACCTCATGCTGGGCCTCGTTCTTGATGAGCTCGCAGACCTTGTGCATGGCCGCATCGTCGCCATCCGGCTGGTTGACCCACACGTCGTCGACGACGCCCGACGTGATGGCCTGCGCCGGATCGAGCGGCCCCTCGTGTGTCCCCCAGACGGCCCGGTTCACGGCGGTGCCGATCGGCGAGCGTCCGGCCGGGGCGTCGACGCCGTCCACGGCGATCTGCTGTAGGCGAGCCTGCTCGGCTCGGCTTTCGGACCGGCGGACCCCCTCCTTGAGCTCGGCGACGAGCGGGACGACCGTAGGGGCCGTGAGCACGTTGGGCAGGACCTCGCCCACGTTCATGAGCTGCTCGTAGTGGTTCTTGTCCAGCAGACGATTGGCCGCCTGGAGGGCGTGGGCCGTGTTGCGGATCGGATGCATGAGCAGGCTCGCGGCATCGACGAACATCTGCTTGGCATCGCCCAGCGGGTGGTGCAGGAAGTGGACGAACCGGTCCCACAGGTGCCCGAAGCCCTTGGAGAGCCCGAACTTCAGGGCGTCGAAGTCGTTGTGCAGCTCGGCGCCAATGGTCTTGAGCGTGCTGCCCTTGGCCTCCTGCAGCCTCCGATCGAAGAAGCGCAGCTGGGCCTTCTTGGCCAGCTCGTCGTCGCTGGGGGTAGGGAGGTGCGGGGGCACGTAGTCGACGCCCAGGACATTCAGCTCGCGCACGGTCTCCTGGTAGCGGGTGAGCGTGCTGGTGGCGAGGTCATGGGCCTTCTCGGCGGCGGGCTCGTCGCCCGCGTACTTGGCGATCGCATACTCCTGAGTGGCCAGCGCCGACGTGACGACCGCCTTGTTCGCCTGGGTGACGAGCTCGGCCTTGCGCTGCTCGGTGACGACGGTCGCCGTGCGGGCCTGCGACGTATCTCCTGCCGCCCGGGCCTGAGCAGGCTCGGATGGCTTCAGTTCGGTCGTGGGCTTCTTGGGAGGCTGGTAGGCCAGCCTGGCCTCATCACTGCGTCGAATTTCCGCCATGAGTCCCCCGCTCGATCGGTGGTCGTCCGTCCCAGTTCAGTATACCCGGCGGGCGGCTACCTCCTTTGGGCGTGACGCTGGGGAGTGCTCCTCTTAGCGGACCTCAGGCACTGCTATCGTCGCCGGGAATCTTGAGGATTAAGGCCGCCTAGTCCATAAGACCAGATTATCTATAGCGAAATAAAACGATTGCTCGTCGTTATGAGTAACAGGGGAGCAAGCGAGGGTATGATCCCTTGGTAGCTAGATATAGTGTGACTTTTCCCGTGAGGATGATATGAAACGTTTCGGCAAACTCTGGTCGCTCGTTGTAGCAGGATGCTTAATGGCCGGATGCCAGGGCCTCAACCTTCCGGGCATGGTCGGAGGGAATCCAGGCACCTCCGGTAGCGGCAAGGTCGCCACCAACGCCGGGACGGGCGTGGTCGTCGGCAAGCTGATGGACCTCGAAGGCAAGCCAGCAGCCGGAGTGCCGGTTCAGGCCTACCTCGCGACCGTCGCCCCTCTGGCCACCGTGGCCCCCTATCGGACCCAGGAGGTCGCGGCCGTCGCGGAGGTCAAGACGGACGCCGGCGGCAACTTCATGCTGACCAATGTCCCGACCGGATCGATCTCGGTGCTCGCCGAGCAATCCAAGGACCTCAAGGCCATCAAGATGGGCGTCACGGTCCAGGCCGATCGCCAGGCCGACGTCGGCAACTTCTCGCTGGCCTACACCGGGACGATCACGGGCAAGGTCACGTTCACGGTGCCCCCGTCGGGCGGTGTCGTGGGCACGGACGTGTTCATTCCCGGCACCAGCTTCGGGGCCAAGACCGACGCCAACGGGGACTTCAGCATCTCCTACGTGCCGGTGGGGACCTTCGAACTCGTCGCCATGCGCACGGGGTACGTCACCGTCTACTCCCAGCCCGTCACGACGGTCTCCAAGCAGGTCGTACGGGCCCCGGACCTCACCCTGAGCGTCCAGGGCGGCAGCGTGCGCGGGAAGGTGACCAGCAAGTCAGGAGTCGCGTTGCAGGGGGTCACGATCAGCCTCACGCGGCAGGGGGGCTCCACCTACGGCGTGGTCACCGGGACCACCGGCGGGGATGGGACCTTCCTCATCACGCATGTTCCGGTGGGCCAGTACACGGTGCAGTTCAGCAAGCCGCCCTATTTCTCCGAGACCCTGACCAACGTGACCGTGGCGGAGGACTCCGAGCACCTGATCAACACGGTGGCCCTGTCGAACCGAAAGGAACTGGGGTTGGGCGGCTACGGTGGCTTCTATGCCAGCCTCTCCCCCGACGGGACCCAGGTCGTCATCGATTCGAACGATGGGGTTCTCTTGGGGCCACTCGAGGGGGAGTTGACCCCGGTGGTGGCCGACACCGTACAAGGAGCCGGCGGCGTGCGCTGGTCGCCGGACGCCAAGAAGTTCGCCTTCCGGAACGTCGACAACTATGGGACGACCCAGGTCGTGGACCTGACGGATGCGGCCCATCCTAAGATCATGGACCTCCCGGCCGCCTATTATGGGCCCGACCACGAGGAGTCGACCCTCGCCTGGAGTCCGGATTCGACGCTCCTCGCCTATCCGAGTGGCGAGCACTCCTTCGAACTGGCCAGTCTGAGCGGGGCGACTCGCTCCGTCGACCTGCCCGGGACGGTGAGCGTTGCGGAGTACACCAGCACGCGATTTTCGCGGGATGGTCAATTCCTGTTCTTCCAGGGCAAGACGGCGGACAACTTCAACGCCGTCTTCCGGGCCTCGGTGACCAGCGGCGAGACGATTCTCCTGCTCAAAGGGGTCGAGGGCAGCTGGGAGTACGGGGCGATCTACGGGCAGAGCCCCGACGGCAGCAGGCTCTACGTGACGAACTACGACCCGGGACAGGATGCCTTCGACCTGGCATGGATCCCCGCGGACGTGACCTCGACGGGCCCGCATGTGATCCGGCGGAGCGTGAACTGGAGGGTTCGGCTTTCTCCCGACGGAGCCTACGCAGCCTTCCTCGACGTGACCTCCCACAGCGCGGCGGTCTACGTCGTCAACCTGAGCACCGGGCAAATAGCGACCGTGGCGGACGACTTGCCGGACTCGGCGCTCCTCAGCGCGGCTTGCTGGCTGCCTGATTCGAGCGGAATCCTCGTGACCAATGCCGTCTCGACGCACGACAAGGGCATCCTGTTTGGGACGGCGCCCGGCGTCGAACTGCCCTGATTCCCACGACTCCAAAGCGGACCCCGCGATCGATTGGCGATCGCGGGGTCTCGTCTTTCTGCGCCAGCCACAGTGGGGCTTACAGCGCTCATGCCACAGGCGACGAACGCAAAGCGGCGGATGGCTCTATGGCCTCGTCGAGACCCATCGCGTTGCCGGCCGCAACGACCGTCGCCACCTCACGGGAAACGAGGCGTCCACGGCCTTCCCGTGGCCCTATTCGGCCAATCGGAAGAACAGGGAGTTGGGGTTGTGATACGGCTGCAGGGTCGTGATCGAGGTCCAGATGGCCCCCCCGTCCAGCGACTGCAGAGCCGCCCCGGTGCCCCCGCCCTCGAAATAGTAAACGTAATGGCTCTGGCCGGCGGGTATCTTGAAGACCAGATGATACGTTCCTGCCGACAGGGTGACCGAGGACGGGAAGCTGAAGACGTGGCCAGGATCGAGACCCGAGCGATAGGTGGACGTGAAGGAGGCCAGCGCGCCCGACATATTGGGAAGGCCCCCGCTGTCCGGGCAGATCTGCATGGCCAGGGAGGTCGAGCCGTCTGGGATGATGCCGGCGTCGACCGCCTTGAAGGTCTTCGAGCCGGTCAGCGTGAAGGACTGAGCATAGTAGACGTCCGAGCCGAGGCCCGCCACGCTATTGCTGCCGTAACCGCCGCCGCTCCCGACGTTGTAGGTATAGTCAACCCGGGTGCCCGCGCCCATCCGAGCCATCGCACCGCTCTGGACCAGCGGGTAGCAGGTCCCGTAATCCAGCGCCGTCAACAAGCCGGTCGGGGAGATGGTGGCAACGGCCGTCGATGTGACCGACCAGGTCACGTTCGGCGAATCGATCGGGTTACCGTCCGTATCGGTGGCCGACACCGTGAATTGGCGCGTATCGCCGGGCGAAAGCGTGATCGCCGGATCGAAGCTGGACGGCGACACCGTCATGTCGCCGATGAGTTGGAACAGCGGCTTGTTGGCGGAGGTGACGCCATAGGACACGACCTTGACCTGGCCCGTCTGAACCCCGTTGTACGGAACGGTGAAGCGGATCTGCGAGTCGCTGAGGCGCGTGAAGCCCGTCGGGGAGATCTCAGCTGTTCCCACGTAGACATGCAGCGTGCTGTTGTCCGTATTGCCGAATCCGCTGCCGTTGATGGTGACCACACTCTTGGCGCCACCCGCCACGTTGGAGCTCGGGCCGGCGTTGGTGGGCGAGAGGCCCGTGATGACAGGTGCGTCCGCCACCAACGTGAGCGACTGGGTGGCGCTCTGGAGCGAGCCCAACCGGGCCGAGACCTCGGTCACCTCGTACGAGCGGGTCGCCGTGAACAACCCGGTGGTGTCGATGGTGCCGGCCTGGGGGTTCGAGACGTCCCATGCGGGAGACGGTGCCGTACCGTAGGAGAAGGGGCTCTCGCCCGTCTTCATGACCCAGCTCGGCGTCCCCGTGAACTGCATGGTCTTGCCGAACATGACCAATCGCTCGCTCGTGGAGGTCGGATCCCAGCTCTCCTTGCTGGAAGACACCGTCAGGTTGCCCGGAACCCAGAAGAAGGCATCGGACGTCGAGCTGACGCCGTCCGCCTTCACCACCACGCGCCCGGTGGTCACGCCTGACGGCACCTTGACCGTGATCGACGCGCTGCTGTTGCGCGTGGTATCGGAGGCCAAGGCCTCGGTACCGTTGAAGTAGACGTGCAACGGAACGTCGCTCTCGCCGAAGTTGTCCCCGGATAAGGTGATGGTGTCGCCCGCACGCCCCACGTTGGTGCTCAGGCCCGTGACCATAGGCACGAACAGCGGCTCCAGGGACAGGTTGGCGCTGGTGTTACGGCTGGGCTCGATGTTCACGGCCGCCGCGGATC
>DATNQJ010000100.1:0-3681 GCA_036704085.1 Stenomitos sp. | reverse complement strand
CGGAGGTGCTGCAGGACGTCTCGGTCACGCTGCGCCCCGGCGAGACGCTCGGGATCGTCGGGCGCACGGGCAGCGGCAAGTCTACCCTCGCCAACCTCCTCGTTCGCCTCTACGAGCCGCCCGAGGACACGATCTTCCTGGACGGCCATGACGTGCGTGACCTGGAGCTCCATGCCCTGCGCAGCGCGGTGGGCTTCGTGCCGCAGGACGGCTTCCTGTTCTCGACCACCATCGCCGAGAACGTGGCGTTCGCCCCGCGGCCCCACGAGCCGTCCGAGGTGCTCCGGGCCGCCCGGGTGGCCCAGCTCGACACCGAGGTCCAGGACATGCCCCATGGCTTCGAGACCATGCTGGGCGAGCGCGGCATCACGCTGTCGGGCGGGCAGCGCCAGCGCGTGAGCATCGCCCGGGCCGTGTTCAAGGACGCGCCCGTCCTCGTCCTGGACGATTGCCTCTCGGCGGTCGACACCTCGACCGAGGCCCTCATCCTCCAGGAACTCAAGCCCCTTATGGCCGAGCGCACGACCCTCATCGTCTCGCACCGGGTCTCGGCCCTGCAGCATGCCGATCAGATCCTCGTCCTGAGCGAGGGCCGGGTCATCGAGCGCGGCACCCACGCGGAGCTCTTGGCCCTCGGGGGCGAGTATCGCAAGCTCTACGACCGCCAGGCCATCGAGGCGGCGATCGAGGCGGTGGACTGATGGCGCGACAGAATTTCCACGAGGAAGAAGCCCTCGCCAAGGGTTACGATGCCGACCTCATGGGGAGGCTCCTCGCCTACGCGCGCCCCCACGCACGCGCCATCGCCCTCTGCATCCTCCTCTTGGCGCTCTTGAGCGCCCTCCAGCTCGCCCAGCCCTATCTCGTCAAGACGGCCATCGACCAGGTCCTGGTGCCACTCGCCAAGCTTCCCGTCAGCGAGCGGGCGGCTCGCCTGCCGGAGTTGTGGTGGCTGGTGGCGGCCTATGCGGGCACGCTCGTCGTCAGCTTCGGCCTCTCCTACGGGCAGAGCCTGCTGCTGCAGAGCACCGGCCAGCGGATCATCTACCAGATCCGCCAGGACCTCTTCACGCACCTCCAGCAGATGAGCCTGTCCTTCTTCGACGCCAATCCGGTCGGTCGGCTCGTCACGCGGGTCACCAACGACACCGAGACGCTCAACGAGATGTACACCAGCGTCATGGTGAACCTCTTCCGCGACTTCTTCTCGATCGTGGGCATCCTGGGGATGCTCTGGTATCTCTCGCCCGCCCTGACGGCGGTGAGCTGCGCCGTGCTGCCCGTAGTGGTGGGCGTCGTGCTCGTGTTCCGGCGCCTGGCGCGCGAGAACTCGCGCGAGACCCGCACCCGGCTGGCCAGGGTCAACGCCTTCGTCGCCGAGAACCTCTCGGGCATCCGAACCATCCAGCTCTTCAACCGGGAGAGCCGGCAGCTTCAAGACTTCGATGCCATCAGCAGCCAGTACCTGACCGCGCTGTGGGGCCACCTGCGGATCTTCGCGATCTTTCGCCCGGCGCTCGACCTCTTGGCCTCGTTGGCGCTCGCCCTGGTGTTGTGGCGTGGCGGCCTCTTGAGCATGCATGGCGCCCTGCAGCTCGGTACCCTCTACGCCTTCACGAGCTACGTAGGGCGCCTCTTCCAGCCCGTCAACGAGCTGGCCGAAAAGTTCAACCTCCTGCAGGCGGCCATGGCGAGCTCCGAGCGCATCTTCCAGCTCCTCGACACGCCGCCCGCCATCCAGGACAAGCCGGACGCGCACGTCCCCGAAGGCCTGGTGGGGGGCATCTCCTTCGAGCATGTCTGGTTCGCGTACGACGACGAGCACTGGGTCCTCAAGGACGTGAGCTTCGAGGTGAAGCCCGGCGAAACGGTGGCCTTTGTCGGCCACACCGGCGCGGGCAAGTCGTCCATCTTGAGCCTGGTCGCCCGCTTCTACGAGGCCCAGCGCGGCGTCGTTCGAGTCGACGGGGAGGATGTCCGTGACCTGGGCCAGGCGGCCTTGAGGCGGGGGATCGGCTTCGTGCTCCAGGACGTCTTCCTGTTTGCGGGGGACGTGCAGGCCAACATCCGCCTCGACCACCCGGACATCACCCCGGAGCAGGTGGAAGCCGCTGCCCGGGCGGTGGGGGCCGACCGCTTCATCCGGGCCCTGCCGGGAGGCTATGCTGCCAAGGTCTCCGAACGGGGGAGCACCTTCTCCACCGGTGAGCGCCAGCTCATCGCCTTTTCCCGGGCCCTGGCCTTCGATCCGGCGATCCTGGTGCTCGACGAAGCCACCGCCCACGTGGACAGCGAGACCGAGGCCGTCATCCAGGAGACCCTCAGTCGCCTCTGCGCGGGGCGCACGACGCTCATCGTCGCCCATCGCCTCTCGACCATCCAGCATGCCGACCGGATCGTGGTGCTGCACAAGGGCGAGATCCGTGAAGTCGGCACCCACGCCCAGCTGCTGGCCCAAAAGGGGCTTTACCACAAGCTCTGGCGCCTGCAGTTCGAGCCATCTAGGCCCTAAGCCCCAAGAGGCCAAAAGGACCTCGGCACGGCCCGCTGGGGTCGTGCCGAGGAACGATACCTAGCGACGGAAGCCGCGACCAAATCCACGACCGAAGCCGAAGCCGCGCCCGAACCCGAAGCCGCGACCGAAGCCGAAGCCACCGTAGCCACCCCAGTACGGATAGTAGTAGGAGCCGTAGCTATAGTACGGATAATAGTAGTTGTAGTACGGATAGGCATAGGAATAGTAGCTATAGGGGTAGTAGGCGTACGTGTAGGGATAGTAGGCGTACGGGTAGTAGTAGCCGCCGTAGTTGTAGTACGGATAGTAGTAACCGCCGTAGGGGTAATAGCCCAGACCACTGAAGCCGAACCCGCGGCCGAAGCCGAAGCCACGGCCGAACCCGAACCCGCGTCCGCCGAAGCCAAACCCGCGTCCGCCGAAGCCACGGCCACGCTGCTGCACGCTGCGCTCGCCATCCGTCGACGCCTGGGCGTTGGTGCCGTCGTTGGTGCCGTCATTCACGCCCGCGATCACCTTGAACTTGTCTTCGGGCAGCATGACGATCTGGCTGGGATCGAGCTTCTGAGGCAACTCTTGGACCGACAAGGGCTTCGGCAGCTGGCTCATGTCGAACGGCATCTGCTCTTCGGCCTGCACCTGGCGCTGGGTATCAGGCGCCTGAGGTTGGGACTGGGTCACCGTCGCAGTCGGGGGGGATTGCGAACAACCGACCAGCAATCCGATGGAAACGGCCGAAAGGATCCTAGTGCGCATGATTCCTCCTTTCACCTGCTGGCCCACCACCACCCGGGGGCGATGGCTGACCACGCCCCTGACATTACGATTCGAGGCCTTGATGCAATACGGAAGAATCGTCCAAGTCATGGCCAAGTGACGGCTCGGTTGCACTACAGCAAGAGCAGGGGCTTTCCGAGCGTGCCCCCCTGGAAAACTCGCCCTTCCGGCCCGATTGCCCGCTTCCGCAAGCCTCGACCGCTGACGAACGCTTTGGCGCGTTTTGATGAGGCCCGCCGCGGGATCGCCTATCCGGCCCCCCCAGTTCGGGACCCGAACCCCGCAAACGAAGACCAGCACGGTCCTTCGGGACCGTGCTGGTACGGCGTGGAGGGTTGGACCTAACGGCGGCGTCCCGTGCCGAAGCCACGACGGCCGGTGCCGAAGCC
>DATNQJ010000099.1:0-7468 GCA_036704085.1 Stenomitos sp. | reverse complement strand
AACCCTAACTCACAAGGCATTTATAACCCAGTAAACCCTATGAAACAGTGTGCTGTGCACAATGCGCCTACCACAAAGCAGGATTATCACCCGGGAACTTGGCAGGATCCAAGTTGACCCGGATCGTCCCATTGGGAGCATCGTAGACCCAGCCGCCGTCATAGGAGGTCGTAGCGCCAAAGCTCCGCACTGCAGCAACGCTACTGACCGGCTCGCTGATGCTAGCAACATTCGGAATGAACTTCTGACCGCCACCCGCGTCGTTATTGCTAAAGGCCGTAAGCGATGGGTAGTTGCCGGTGCGGTATCGATATGCCGAGAAGTTGGTCCTAAGTGTCGCAAGCAACATTTTACTTTGCTGTACCCGGGCTTCGGCGTTGTGCTGCTTCATCATCCACACGCTGGAGGCCAGGATGCCCAGGCCGATGGCGATCGTCAGCGATAGCTCCAGCAGCGAGAACCCGGCCTCGCGCGCGTTACGAGATGCCATGGTTGCCCCCCTTCATCAAGCCCATCAGCGGCATATAGAGGCTGCCGACCACGAACATGACGACGCCCGCGACCACGAACGTCAGGATGGGCTCGATGGCCGACGTGAGCGCCTTGATGGTCGCCTCGACCTCCTGGTCGACGTATTTGGCGCCCTTCTCGAGCAGTTCGTCGATAGCACCCGACTCCTCGCCCGCCACGAGCAGGTAGTTGACCATCGGCGGGAAGAGCCCCGTGGCCTCGAAGAGCGAGGACAGGCGGGAGCCCTGCGAGATGCCGACACGGATGCTCTCCAGCTTGAGCGACGTGTAGGCGTTGTGGATCGACTGCTGCGTGAGCTCGATGGCATTCAGGATCGTGATGCCGCAGTTGAGGAACAGCGCCAGGTTGTGGAGGATGCGCGAGACAGTGACCCGGTGGGCCAGCTTACCGATGATCGGCACCCTGTATTCCCAGAGATCGTAGAACTGGCGCCCGAACTTGGTGGACATGAAGCCCTTGATGGCGCCCCAGATGCCCAGCGGGAAGACGGGAATGAGATACCACTTGTGGGTGATGAACCAGCTCAGGCCGAGCAACCCCTTGGTGGTCCAGGGCAGATCCACGGCGAACGACTCGAAGAGCTGGAGGAAGGTCGGAACGACGAACACCATCAAGCCGACCACGATCAGGCAAATCAGGCCGATCATGACCACCGGGTAGGTCATGGCCCCGCGGATCTTCCCGGCGAGCTCCATCTGCTTCTCCAGGTGTCCGACGAGGCGATTCAGGGTCTGCTCGATGTTTCCCGAGACCTCGCCCACCGAGATGAGCTCCATGAAGATGGGCGGCAGCTCGCTTTCGAACAGGCGGTACGATTCCGAGAGGGAGGCGCCCTCCATCACCTGCATCTTGACCACCTCGTGGATGACCTTGAGGCGGGCGTTGGTGATGAGGCCGGACAGGATGTCCATGGATTGGCTGAAGGACAGGCCGGCCTCGGTCATGGTACAGAGCTGCGAGGCGTAGAAGAGCATGTCCTTGAGGCTGATCTTGCGTCGGATCAGACGCTGGATCCGGGCCGACACGCTGGTGGCAGGCTTGGTCTCGGCCAGCGCCTTCTCGCGCAGGTCCTGCAGCGTCTCGACCTTGCCCGCCATGGCCAAGTCGTGCCAGAGGCGCTTGGGCTCCACCTTGGAGGGGATGAGGCCGCGATCGCGAAGTTGCTGGCGGGCCTCGCGCTCGCTGCCCGCGATGATCTCACCCTTGACGTTGTCCCCACCGTTGGTGGGGATGGCGACGTAGAAGAAGGGCTGCTTCTTTTCCCGGATGGTGCCGTCGGCCGTGACCTCGCCGTCCTCGGTTGCCTTGATCCGGCGGCGCTTGATCTCCAGGGGGATCATCCCCTGTTCGCGCAAGATGGCGCGGACCATCCGCTCATTCTCGGCAGGGATGGTCGCCCGGCGAATGGAATCGCCGGCCTGTGCTACGTAATCGAAGTAAAGTTGTTCGGCCACGCGCTGTCCTCGAACAATGGGCCAAAAGGCCCAGGCGGACTTTATTTACCCACGCTCAACGGTTTTCTACCCGCGCCCCCGGCGCATGTTTTGCTATGTCGGGGGCTTGGTATAGTGGAGGGAGCAAGCCAGAAACTTGAGAGGTGCGGGCTGTGAGGGGAAAAAGCCGCGAGGCGGGATTCACGTTGCTGGAGATCGGGTTGGCCTTGTCCATCGCCATGCTGGCTTCGGCTGCCGTCGTCGTGTTTTACACCCAGGTCAAGGAGAGCTCGGGCGACTCGGCCATGCGCGAGAAGATCGGCAGTTTGCAGGCGGTCGTCGAGTCCTTGTACACGGCTCAGGGCGCATGTCCGACCCTCGCGAACGTGCAGCAGGCCTGGTACGCCAAGCGTCCCGATGCGCTGAAGTCCCCCTGGGGCGGTGATATCTATGACATGTCGCCGCTGCAAACCGGGGGGATCCGCGCGGGCGTGACCGGCGGCGCCTTGATCGCCGGAACGGAACAGGGGGCCGTGGAGAGCAACGTGGGCGTTGGCGCCCTTTACTACTATTACGTCGTCAACGCGGCGTACCCGAACGCTCCCAATGCGATCGCCACCGCGGCCCTGTACGACGTGACGAAGGGGGCGACCGTCTCCATCACGGGCTACGCCGTGGCGGGCCTCAAGCACAACGGCTGGCGGCATTTCATGGTGACGAGCGGACGCTAGGAGGCAGATCGTGCGAACCCGACGTGAAAGGGGCTTCACCCTGGTGGAGGCGATCCTCGTGATCACCATCGGGACGATCTTGCTGGCCTCGGGGACGGTCCTTTATCGCCAGTATCGTCAGTCGGTGGGCGACACCGCCGGCCTCCAGCGGGTGATCGCCTTGCAATCGACCATCGAGACCATGTACGCCATCTCGAACGCCACCTACCCGACCCTCGGTGATCTGCAGGGGGCCTGGGTCGCCAAGCGTCCCTCCGACTACAACATCAGTCCTTGGGGCGGTATGGCGCTCGGCACCTGGGGAGGACAGGCGGGAATCGCGACCGATGGGGCCGCCATCAAGGGCGGCTCGAACTCGTCGGGCAATAGCGACAATTCGGTGCCGGATGCCGACGTGGGCGACAGCGGACTGCTCTATTACTGGACGGCTCCCGCCTCGGGCGGAGTGGTGGCCGCGCCGGACGCGGCGGGCGGCAACCCGACCCTGGTCTATTTCCGGAACTACCTGGTGACGATCGTGCCGAATAACGCGATTAACAACGATAACGGTCGGCCCTCCTATGTCTTCGTGCGGGGCAGCATCCCCGACACGGCGGGCGGGACCCTGACGGGCGTGGTCGGCAACTCCACCGCGACGCCGGACACCAAGCTTTACTAGCTCTCGGGTCTAGAAGGCCTGCAATGACCGGCAAGGCCCTGGTTTTGGCCAGCATGCAGCCGGGTACAAGCTCCGTGCACTACTCACAGCTTCCTTGTCGCATTGGCTCTACAATCGCTGACGAGTAGCTGGAGGGAGGATCGGTAAGTGAGAAAGATGCGGGTGCTGCTATCCGTGGCGCTGGCTGGCGTAATGGTCAGCAGCACCGGTTATGCGGCTGAGAGCCTTTCGTTCCGGGGAACGCACGTATCGGTTCCGGGCGGGCTCACCAAGATGACCTTCCGGTTGCGCGGTACGCCGCTACGCGAGGCGCTGCAACTGATTGCCGAATCCAGCAACCTGAACCTGATCCTCGACGATTCGGTCGAGGGGAACGTGTCGCTGGATTTCTTCCAGACCCCCCTGAACCAGATCCTCGAGACCATGCTCTATTCCAGTGGGTTTCGCTTGCAACCTTACGGCAAGAGCTACGTGGTGTACCGCAGCGGCGAGTATGGCCAGCCGGTCATGCGCTTCGTCCCCCTAAAGTTCGTGAGCGCCCAGACTCTGTTGCCCACGCTCTACGATCTGCTGGACATCGATCCGCCGTCGGCCCAGGGCGCATCGGCTGCCCAGACGCCGTCGGCTAGCGGATCGGCCGCCGCGTCGAGTGCCGCGGATTCCGCCACCGCCCCGGCCAACAAGGCCATTCGCGACCTCTTCTCCCTGGCCATCAAGACGGATACGCGTTCCAACCGGATCGTGCTCACGGGCCCCGAGGACAAGGTCAACCAGGCCGAGGACCTGGTGCGTCGCCTGGATGTGCTGACGCCCAGCCGCATCTTCCCGCTCAACTACATCTCGGCGAAGGAAGCCGTCGACGTGCTGCGCGCCTCGTTCTTCGAGGCTGGCGAGGGTTCAAAGCCCATCGCGAGCATCAACAAGGACGTCCCCGACTTCGGAGCCACCACGCCGGGGTCGCGCGTCACCAACCGATCCGAGAAGATCGACGTCTCGCAGGAGACGCCTCGCTTCGTGCCCATGCCGACGCAGAACGCACTCCTCGTGCTCGGATCCAACAGCGAGTTGCAACTGGTCGATCAGGTCTTGAAATCCGTCGACAAGCGCCGCCAGCAGGTCATCATCCGGGCGCAGATCGTGGAAATGTCGGTGGGAGATTCGCGCGACCTGGGCCTCAGCTACCAAGCCGGCAGCCGCCAGTTTGACATCAACACCGGACGGGCGGACGGGACGCTCACCTTCGACAGCCTGAACAACGTGGGTCTCAACGTCCAGGTCAAGCTCAACGCCCTCTTGAGCGCCAATCGGGCCAAGATGCTCGCGAGCCCGCAGCTCCTGGCCATGGATGGCCGCACCTCGATTATCAAGATCACCGACCAGATCATCGCGAAGACCGAGACAACCATCAGCCAGAGCACCAGCGGTCAGATCATCCGGACGACGGTAACGCCGGATGAGGCGGGCATCACCCTGGAGTTGACCCCGCGGATCGACTCGCGGGGCGGAGTGACCATGAACGTGCACCCGGTCGTCTCGGTGGCCCAGCCGCCTACGATCCAAAACGGTGACATCATCGCGACCCTGAAGAGCACGCGGGAATACCAGGCCCAGGAGATCTACGTCCGGGACGGCAACACCATCGTCATCGGTGGTCTGATCCAGGACAAGAAGATCCAGAATGTCACCAAGCTGCCGCTGCTGGGTGATATCCCCTTCCTGGGCGGCCTGTTCCAGACGCGTAAGGATATCAACACGCAAACCGAAGTGCAGATCTTCCTGACCCCGGAGGTAATCAAGGATGCGGATGCCAGCCCTCGCGCGTAGCCTCTTGGTTTTGGGCCTTGCTGCCGTGTCGCTCCCAACGATCGGCTGCAGTGCGGATTACTGGCGCGATCTCGCGAGCTTCAGCACGGTTCGGGCGGAGGTGTCCGCTCCGGGCGCCATTCGGTGGGCCATCACCAGGGACCAGATCTCGGGTGATATCACCGATGCCAAGCCGACCGTGGTGGATCCCACGATCACCTTGACCCTGGATGCCAACTCGTCCCCCGTTACGTTCACGGCGGCGAAGGCCTTGTTCAACTACACCGAGACTCCGGGCACCAAGAAGATCGCTGACAATCCAGTGGCGGATGTTCCTGAGCAGTTTTTCTACTTCGCAACCCAACTGCGGAATCCCGACCGTGCCACGGTCCCGACGGTAAAGCCCGTCACACTGACCGGCTTGATCCCTAAGGCGCTGGTCGATCACACCGACCTCCGGTTGGATGGACACGAGGAATTGACTGCCGTGGTGGCGAAGGTTTCGTTGACGGGCAGCGATGGCTTTGGCGGTACGGTTGAGGCCAAGGTGAACGTCCCCATCAGCATTTCCTATCAGTAGCCCATGAATTCCAAGCTCTTTGCGATCGCCCGTCTTTCCTTCAAGGCCGCCCTCAACGAGAAACTCTTGCACCTGGCGGTGGTCTTCGCGGTCGGCATGATGGTGATCTCAGTCGCCCTCGGCGACCTGGGCCCCCGAGCCGGCACCAAGATCATCGCCGACTTCGGCCTCGCCGCCATCCAGGTCGCCGCCATCCTGATCGCGATCGTGCTGGCCTCGAACGACCTGCCCAAGGAGCTGGAGCGCCGGACGCTCTATGTGGTCCTGAGCAAGCCCGTCGACCGCGCCGCGATCATCCTCGGCAAATGCCTCGGCCTGTTCGGGGCCCTGGGCCTCCTGATGGCGCTGATGGGCCTGGTCTTCTACGGCATGCTGATCTTCCTCCGTCTGCCGTTGACCCCGTGGTTCGCGGTCTCGATTCTCGGCAGCGCGCTCGAGACGTTCCTCATCGCGGCCATGGCCATGCTCTTCTCCTTGATGACGTCGCCGACCCTGGCCTCGCTGTACGCCCTGGTCTTCTTCTTCATCGGCCACCAGACGGGCATCATCCGGGCCTTCGGCGCCCGTGCCGGAGGGGCGGTCCAGGCCCTGACCGAGCTGTTGTATCGGATCGTGCCCAACCTCGAGGCGTTGAATTTCAAGAACGACGCGGTCTACGGCACGATGCCGACCGGCGTCCAACTTGCGGCCTCCCTGACTTACGGGCTCGCGTGGATCGTGGCGCTGATCGGGGCTTCGGTCCTGGTGTTCCGTCGCAAGGAGCTGTAACGTGCGTGCGCTCGCATGGGGCATCACGGTCGGCGCCTTCGTGGCTGCGACTTCCCTGCTCGGGAGCGTCCGGGACGGCGCCGATCCGATCCGCCAGGGCTACCTGAGCGTGCCGCCCAAGCCTATGGGGACCATGGTCGCGGGCTTCCGAAACGTCGCTGCCGATTTCTGGTACATGCGCTTCGCGAGCTACTGGGGTTACCAGTTAACTCACGGCCGTCACTTTCAAAATCTCTTTCCCATCCTGGATCTCATCACGGATCTCGATCCGCGCTTTCGCGTGGCCTACGATTTCGGGTGTCTGGCGCTAGGGGACAACAAGCAGACCGACGAAGCGGTCCAGTTGCTGGAAAAAGGCGCCAAGCACGATCCGAAGGACTACTATTTCCCCTATCAGGCGGGCTTGACGCTGTTCTTCTTCAGTGAGGACTACATGCGGGCGGCCCATTACTTCGAACGGGCTGCGGCGCTTCCGGGGGCTCCCCCGGAGGCCCGATACTTCGCGGCCCAGATGTACGAGCGGAGCACCCGCCGCGACCTGGCGATCGCCAGCTGGCAACGAACCTACGCCACGGCAACGGATCCGAGCGTCAAGCAGGTGGCCAAAAACGCTCTACGCCGGCTAGGCGTTCGAGAAAATAGTCCGTGAAGATTGCGTTTAGGGCGTTACAAGCAAGTAGGCTAGGGTATACGGATTTTGGCTTTCTCAGAAAGGGAGGATCGTCTGTGAAAACTGAGAACAAGAAGGCTCAGAAGGGCTTCACGCTGATCGAGGTCTCGTTGGCCATCGTCATCGGCGTCATCGTGCTGGCAGGTGCCATCACCCTCTACAACCAGTCCAAGGTCAGCGCTGGTAACTCCAAGGCACAGGAGAAGGCGCTCGCGCTGGCTTCGATCGTCGAAGAGCTGGCGGCGTCGAACAACATGGCCTACCCGGCCTACACTTCCGCGGGCCTCAACACCG
>DATNQJ010000098.1:0-8596 GCA_036704085.1 Stenomitos sp. | reverse complement strand
GATCGAGCGCGAGCTCCGGGTGTCCCTCGAGGTCGATGCCGAGCTTCT
Organism: Stenomitos sp.; assembly: GCA_036704085.1. Classification (GTDB taxonomy): domain Bacteria; phylum Cyanobacteriota; class Sericytochromatia; order S15B-MN24; family UBA4093; genus DATNQJ01. The sequence goes on along the minus strand of DATNQJ010000098.1, from coordinate 8,548 downwards.
GGCCGTACTCGCGGTAGTTGGCCCGACCCGTGAGCTGGATGTAACCCCGGCCCTTGTAGCGCTCGCCGTCTCCGGGCTGCGTGTTGCCGAGGTCCTTGCGACCGTTGTACTCGGCTCCGCTGCCGTACTCGGGGATGGGCCCCATGCCCGCGCCCACCTCGGTCTTCATGGTGGCGAGGATGCCGATGATGGTGTTGGCGTCCGTGATGCCCGCTTCCTGCAAGGCCTGGGCGATATAGGGCCAGTTCTGCTTGACGCTCTCGACCGGAACGCCGAGCGCCTTGGCGATCTGCTCCTCGTTGAGCGGGAACTTGAAGTCCTTGGGCAAGGGGGGAACCGGACCGGAGTTGCGCGGCACGTAGTCGCGCGAGGGAGCGCCACCGCCCCGGGTGGGCGGCGCGTTCACCGTGAAGTCGCCGCTGCCGTTGCGCTTGTTCTCGTCGGCCACGTAGTCGTGGAAGCCGAAGCCCGCACCCGCGCTGCCCGATCCACCGCTGTTGGCCGTGCCGCCCGAGGGACCCACCGGCGCCAGGTCGTTGGCGGCCGCGTTGTCGGCCGTGACCCCACTCGGACGGCCGAAGCCCACCACGCAGTCGAGGTCGTGATCGCCCAAGGGACGGATGCGCGCCGGCTGGTTGAAGTTGTAGGACTCCGCGATCTCGCTGGGCTTGCCGTTGGCGTCCACCTTGGTGACGATGGCCGTGTGGTCGGGCGTGCCGTCCTTGTCCCAGTCGAAGTAGACGGCATCGCCCACCTGGGCCTTGCCACCCTTGTCCACCCACTGGTTGGTGCTCTTCCAGTAGTCGACCTGGCTCGGGCAGTAGTGGGGGTTCTCCATCTTGGATCCGACGTCGAAACCCGCCTTCTTCATGGAGTCGGCCACGAAGTCGGCGCAGCATCCGATCTGATTGGGGACGTGCTTGTAGCCCGACGAGGCCGTCAGGCCGGGCGGGTAGTGATAGCCGCCCTGGATGAGGTCACGGGCCGCATCGACGATCTGGTTGCCCTTGGGCTTCCCGGAGGCAGCGGCCTCGCCGGGCAGGCCCACGGTCGCCGCCCTGCCCTTCGACGTGGCGGAGTTTCGATCCACCTCGGCCTGGCGCCGGGCCGCTTCTTGCTGCTCGTGCTGACGTTCGGCCTGCTGGTTGCGCTGGGCCTGGTAGGTCCCTTGCGAGCGGTGGGTGGTCGAAATGGGGCCGTTACCCATGGATCTGTCCTCCTTCAAGTGGCCTCCGCCAAGGTCCTTATCCGCTCAGGCCCCGGAGGATCTTCTTAAGCCGTGTTTGGTCCGTATGAAATGTCCGTTAAATCCAACGGAGCTTTAACGGGAGCTAAACATCCGCTAGGACCCCGTCCACTGGTTGATGAGGCTCACCACCGTGTCGTAGTACTTGCTCGAGTCGTTCTCCGACGGCGGCGCGTAGGTGTAGATCTGGTCCTGGAGGGACTTGCCCTGGTACATGGGGCCGCTGAGCAGCTTGAAGTAGTCCTCCACGCCTTCTTCCCATGAGCCATAGCTGCGGAACGTGCCGCTACCGCCCGAGACGGTCGGACCTTCCCAGCTGGAGCCGGGGCGCAGGTTCCCGATGTTGTGGTGGTCGCCCTGGGTGTAACCGGTCTTGCCGAGCCCCGACTCCATGGTCGCCTGGGCGAGGAACTGAGCGGCCGGCACCCCGTACTTCTCCTCCATCTGGACGATGAACTCGCCCATGTGCTTCCCGGCCAGGGGCGAGCCGCGGTCCGTCAGGATCTGCTCGATCTTCTCGGCGCTGAGCTTGCCCATGAGTTTCGCGGTGTCGGGCGAGGCCGCTCCCGCTTTCTTGAGCTCCGCCTTCTTTTCCATGAGCTTCTTGGCGAGCTCCTGGGCCTTCTCCTTGGGCACGCCCTTCTTCTCAGCAAGCTGAGCGAGCTGATCGACGGTCATGTCGCTGTCGCTGGCGAGCGCGTCGGCGAGCTGCTTCATGATATCGAAGGCAACGCCGTAAGACGCCGCGAGGTTCTGCAGGAACTCCGTCTTGTGGAAGGGCTGGTAGTTGGTGGCCTTGCCCTCGCTGGTGCGCACGTCGCTCGGCGCCGTGTGAGCCACCGAGCCGCCGTTGCCGGCCGCCCCACCGCCGACGGTGGGGTTCGCCGAGCCCCGGGAGCCCGCGTCACCGGGCGCCGAGGACGGACCGATCGGCGGCAGGGCGTTGGCGGCCTCGTCGTCGCTCGTGGCGTCCTTGAGGCGGCCGATGCCTACGATGCAGTTCCAGCGGCGGTCGCCCGGCGTCATGGTCGTGATCTCGCTCGGCGAGTTGAAGTGACGCGACTCCATGAGCTCGGTGGGATTACCCTGAGCGTCGACCTTGGTCACCACGGCCACGTGATCCGGGTCGGCCTTGCCGTTGCCGTCCCAGTCGAAGAAGACCACGTCCCCCACGTGCGCCTTGCCGCCGTCCTTCGGTGCCGGCAGGAGGGTCTGCTCCTTCTGGAAGTACTGGATCATCGACGGGCAGTAGTGGGGGTTGTAGCCCTTGGCCTCCATCTGGGCCCCGATGTCGTACTGGGGCTTGCCGAGCGACTTGCTCATCTCCTTGTAGGAGTCGCACACGAAGTCCGCGCAACAGCCGACGCTGCGGCCGCCGTCGTTGTACTTATGGTAGTAGTTGGCCCCGAGATCCGGCGGATAGACGTAGCCGCGCGTGTGCAGGGTCCGGGCCCCGTCGACCACCGCGTTGCCGATGAGCTTCTGGTTCTGGCTCTTGGCGGCGGCCACCACGTCGGACAGGCCCGACGCCTTTCCGGGCTGGCTCTGGAGGCTGAGCCGGTCCGTCTGAGCTGGGCGCTTGGGCTCCTTGGCCGGCTCGTCGAGCGGACGGGTCTCGGCCGCCTTGCGCACGGGCGCGGAGCGGTGGGTGGAATCGATGCGGCCGGTGCTCATGGGTCACTTCCTGCCTGGACGGCAAACAGGGGTCCAGGCATGTTATGCCCGGCCCCCCTGGAAAAGGAACGGCCCCCGCGAGGACGGGGGCCGCGAAGCAAGGGACTACTTGCCGAGGATGTTGCGGACGTAGCCCTGGGTCTCTTCGAAGGGCGGCACGCCGCCGTATTTCTGCACGTTGCCGGGCCCCGCGTTGTAGGCGGCCACCGCCTTGAGCACGTCGCCGTTGAACATGTCGAGGTTCTGCTTGAGGTACTTCATGCCGCCCTCGATGTTCTGCTTCGGGTCCGTGACGTCGCCGACGCCCAGGCCGCGGGCCGTGTCGGGCATGAGCTGAAACATGCCGCGCGCACCCGCCGAGGAGCCGATCTCCTTCGCGATCTTCGCGATTTGTTCGGGGCTGGCGTTGGGGCCGGCCTTGGCCTTGGCCGCCTTGACCGACTCCTGCCAGATCATCCGCTCGACCACCTCGAGCGGTACGCCGTACTTGTCGGCCATCTCCTTCATCCACGAAGCGTCGATGCCGAGCGCGCCGAGGACGGCGTAGAGCTGGTCGCGGTTGAAGCTGGGGTCCGCGCCCGAGATGGGGCCAGCCGAGTACTTGGTGCCCGAGAGGCCCTCCGTGTTGACGTGGTTCGGCCCGCCCGTGGGGGGATGGGCCGCGAAGGCGGGATCCGTGCGCCCGGTGGTCGGCAAGCGGCCCGACGAGCCGACGGCCGGCATGCCCGGACCGCTGCCGGAGGTGGGCAGGTTCGAGAGGTCGATCTTCACGTCACCCTCGGCGATGCGACGCCCGCCCGCGAAACGCGAGGCATAGTAGGGATCGTCCAGGCTCGAGATCTTGACGACGTCTCCGGTGTGGGGCGCGTGCAGGAACTTGCCCTCGCCCAGGTAGATGCCCACGTGGCTGTGCGAGCCCTTCCCCTCCGTATCGAAGAGGACCAGGTCGCCCGGTTTCAGGTTTTGGCGATCGACCTTGGGGCTCATGCCATAGAAGGTGCTGGTGGTCCCGTTCACCCCCTTGATGCCCGCCAGCGCCGCCGCCTGGTTGACGAGACCCGAGCAATCCACCGGCCCCGGACCGCTCATCTTGCCGCCGTGGCCCCCACCCCACAGATAAGGCTGCCCCTTGAAGCGGAGGGCCTCCTCGACGAACTTCTGGGCCTTGCTGTCGGCATGCGACTCGGTGAGCGACATGGTCGAGGCGCGCCCGGGCTGCGTGACGTTCTTGGCATCCCGCGTCGCATGCGTCTGGCGATCGTGGGCAGGATCCGGCTGGCGCTGCTGCGTCTGCTCGGTCTTGTGGGTCTGCCGGGTCTGATCGGCCGCATGGCGATGGTGGGTTTTGCCGGTATGCCGGGTATCGACGGATCCGCTCATGGTGCTCCTCCGCTGGACAAGGGTCGTTTCTTAACTATGTGCCCCCCGACCCCCCAAGTTTCTTAAGGCCCGTTGGAGCGGCATCAAATGTTTGTTAAGAGTTCGTTGCCCCGGCTCGGCATGCGGGGTCCAAGCCCCCCGATCCGCGTGGACCGGGTGGCTTGCAATCATCGGGACGGGCCGCTATCTTTGTAAAGAGCGCCACGTCGCGCCCTCACCCTGCCTGCTCGAAGGACGGTCCCCACACCCATGCGCATTCTAGTCTCCAACGACGACGGGATCCTCGCCCCCGGCATCCAGGCCCTCGCCCTCGCGCTCGCCACCGAGCACGAAGTGACGGTCGTGGCCCCCGATCGCGAACGCTCGGCCACCGGCCACGCCCTGACGCTGCACAAGCCCCTGCGCGTCGAGAAGGTCGCCCTGGGCGGGGCGGTCAAGGCGGCCTACGCCATCAACGGCACGCCCTCGGACTGCGTCAAGCTCGCCGTCGGTACCCTGTACGGCGAGGCCCCGGATCTGGTGTTCTCGGGCATCAACCGCGGTCCGAACCTCGGCACCGACGTCATCTACTCGGGCACCGTCTCGGCGGCCCTCGAGGGGACCATCCTCGGCATCCCGTCGGTGGCCTTCAGCCTCGCCTCGTTCTCGGACATCGGCTACGAGCAGGCCGCCCAGTTCGCCCTGGTGATGGCCCGCATGCTCCAGAACCGCCGCATGCCGCCCAAGGTGCTGCTCAACGTCAACTACCCCGCCATCGCCGAGGTGCCTCCCCAGGAGGTTCGCGTCACGCGACTCGGCGAGCGCAAGTACACGGACATCTTCGAGGCCCGCACGGATCCGCGGGGCCGCACCTACTACTGGCTCGCGGGCGAGGTCGTCGAGGTCGAGGAGGCCCACGACACGGACGTGACGGCCATCCGCGAGAACTGCATCTCCATCACCCCCATCCACTACGACATGACCTACCGGCCCATGATCGACGACTTGAAGGCTTGGCACGTGCCAACCACCCTCGAGGGTCTCTCGGTCGGTAGCCAGGACCGCCCGTGACTCGACCCCTGATCGGCATCACCACCCAGCGCCACTCGGGCACCCCGAACATCAAGCGGGGACGCCCCCTCTACTACCTGGCTTGCGAGTACGCCGAGCGCGTCCGTGAAGCAGGTGGCGTGCCCCTGCTCTTGCCGCCTGGAGCGGAGGAGACCGAGGTCCTCGAGGGCCTCGACGGGTTGCTCCTGAGCGGCGGCGAGGACGTGGATCCCCGCTACTACGGGGAGGAAGCGATCGCCGAACTCGGGACCATCGACGCGCACCGCGACACCCAGGAACTGCCCTTGGCGAAAGCCGCGGCCGAGCGGCAGATGCCGATCCTCGCCATCTGCCGCGGCGTCCAGCTCTTGAACGTGGCCCTGGGCGGCACCCTGTACCAGGACCTCGCCGCCCAGCATCCCGGAGCCTTGCAGCACGTGCAAGAGCTGCCGGTACACGAGTCGGCGCACCGGGTGCAGCTGGCGCCCGACAGCCTCGTCGGCCGGCTCGCCGGCAGCCCCGGCATGGCGGTCAACACCTTCCATCACCAGGCCGTCAAGGACCTCGCGCCGGGCTTCCGGGCCACGGCGTGGGCCGAGGACGGCGTCATCGAGGCCATCGAGGGGGCTCAGGGCTGGACCGTCGGCGTCCAGTGGCACCCCGAACTGCAGCTCGGCGGGTTCACCTCCGCGCTGTTCACGGCCTTCGTCCAGGCCAGCGCTCGCTACGCGAACGCCCCGGCCCATCCCCTGTCGCGCTAGGCGCGGCCGTCATCCCCACTCGCTTGCAAGCACCACGAACCACCGCTCCGAGAGCATTCCAGGCGCCCGCCTGAGGCTCAATTGAGCGCAATAAAGTGTGCTATACTTGAGGACTAACATCGTTGAAATCCCGTATCAGCCGGGAACATCAGGAGGCAACAGTGAAAGTCACCCTGGAGAAAAAGGAAAAGAACCAAGTCCTGCTCGAAGTTCAGGTCGAACCGGATCGCGTCGAGAAGGCCTATGACCGGGCTTATCGCCAGCTGGCGCGCGAAGTCCGCATCCCTGGCTTCCGGCCGGGCAAGGCTCCGCGTCCGATCGTCGAGCGGACCGTTGGGGTGGACTACATCAAGCACACCGCCTTCGAGAAGTTCCTGCTTCCCGAGGTCTACCCCCAGGCCATCGAAGAGGGCAAGGTCGAGCCCATCGCCGAGCCCGAAGTCGAGCTCGTCTCCTTCGAGAAGGACCAGCCCCTGGTCTTCAAGGCGACCATCGAGGTCCGTCCCGACGTGACCCTCGGCGCCTACACCGGCCTCGAGGTCGCGGCCCCCAAGGTCGACGTGACCGAGGCCGACGTCGAGGAGCGCCTCACCAAGCTGCGCGAGTCGCGCGGCACCCTCCAGACCGTCGAGCGTCCCGTGCAGATGGGCGACTCGGTGGTGGCGGACTTCACCGGCAAGATCGACGGAGTGGAGTTCGAGGGCGGCAAGGCCACCGATTACACCGTCGAGGTCGCTCCCGGCCGCTTCATCGAGGGCTTCGTCGAGGCCATGGTCGGCATGAAGGCCGGCGAGACCAAGGATGCGGACCTCAAGTTCCCCGAGGACTACCCCAACCAGGAGCTCGCGGGCAAGCCGGTCGTCTTCACGCTGACGGTCAAGGAAGTCAAGGAGCGCCAGCTCCCCGAGCTGAACGACGAGTTCGCCAAGACCATGGGCGACGAGTCGGTCGACGCCCTCAAGGCCAAGCTCCGCGAGCAGCTCAGCAACGAGCGCCAGGAGAACCGCGACATCGAGCTGCGCAAGCAGCTGATCGACAAGGTCGTCGAGGGCTCGCAGATCGAGATCCCCGAGTCGATGATCGCCCGCGAGTCCAACTTCCTCCTGCAGCAGCAGGCCAACATGCTCGCGCAGCAGGGCATCGATCCCAACCGCGTCTTCACCAAGGACAACATCGACACCTGGCGTGAGAACACCCGCCCCGAGGCCGAGAAGCGCATCCGCACTTCGCTGACCCTGGGTGAGATCGCTCGCAAGGAAGGCATCTCGCCGACCGAGGAGGAGATCGAGGAGACGATCGCCGATTACGCGCAGTCGTACGGCGTGGATCCCCAGCAGTTCCGCAACCAGGTCATCCGCAATGGCGCCTGGCCGCAGATCGCCGACGAGGTCTTGAGCAACAAGATCATCGAGTGGCTCGTCGAGCGCGCCAAGGTCACCGAAACCGAACCCGCCGCCGCCAACGCGTAGCCCACATCGTCGCCTAGAGAGGACCCTCCGATGTATATGCCAGCACATGCCGGTTTGGTGCCAATGGTCGTCGAGCAGACCAGCCGTGGCGAGCGCGCCTACGACATCTTCTCGCGCCTGCTCAAGGAGCGCATCATCTTCTTGAACACGCCGATCGACGATGCGGTGGCGAGCCTGACCATGGCTCAGCTGCTGTTCCTCGAGGCCGAGGATCCGGCCAAGGACATCTACATGTACATCAACTCGCCGGGCGGCGTGGTCACCGCGGGCCTGGCGATCTACGACACGATGCAGTACATTAAGCCGGACGTTTCTACGATCGTCATGGGGCAGGCGGCCTCGATGGGCGCCTTCCTCCTGAACGCCGGCGCGCCGGGCAAGCGCATTGCGCTTCCCAACGCCCGGATCATGATCCACCAGCCGCTGGGCGGCGCCCAGGGTCAGGCGACGGACATCGAAATCCAAGCCGCCGAGATCCTGCGCCTCAAGCGGCGCCTCAACGAGCTGATGGCCCTTCACAGCGGCCAGCCGCTCAAGAAGATCGAAAAGGACACCGACCGCGACTTCTTCATGAGCCCGCAAGAGGCGAAGGAGTACGGTCTTATCGATGAGGTCCTGGTCCCGAAGATCGGCAAGGACAAGGTGCCGATGCCCCCGGCGACCGGAGGCCAAGGAGTACGTTCGGAAAATGCCTAAGTACGAAGACAACAAGGGCCAGCCCAAGTGCTCGTTCTGCGGGAAGACCCAGGAACAAGTCCGTAAGCTGATCGCGGCCCCTGGAGTCTACATCTGCGACGAGTGCGTGGATCTGTGCAACGAGATCCTCGACGAGGAGCTGTACGACAACCAGCGCAACGCCGAGACCCCGCCCATGGAACTCGGGGAGATCCCCAAGCCCAAGGCCATCAAGAAGATCCTCGACACGCATGTGGTGGGCCAGGAGCGGGCCAAGAAGGTCCTCTCCGTGGCGGTCTACAACCACTACAAGC
>DATNQJ010000097.1:0-2537 GCA_036704085.1 Stenomitos sp. | reverse complement strand
AGAGATAGCGTGGGTTGAGGCGGATGCCGAACTCCTGCCGGATCAGTTGGGCCAGGCGTGGCCCGGTCCACAATTCGGTGGCGAACCCGTGCTTCGTCGGGTCCTCGGTCAACCAGCGGCGGATGATCTTCTCCTGCGTGGTCGTGAGCGTGGCCGGACGGCCTGGGACGGGGCGGGCGAACAATCCCGCTTCGCCTTCCCATCGGAACCGGTCGAGCCAACGGCGGACCGTCCGGGGATCGACCTCGAGGAACTCGGCCACCTCCGCGGCGGAGTATCCCTCGAGAAGTCGTCGGATGGCGAGGAGGCGGCGATGTTCCAGTTCGTCAGGCGAGCCTTGGGTTCTCATATGGCCGAGTGTACGAGACCACGGCTCCTGCGGACATTACTTTCCTGACTGGTGTTTTGCAATCCGTCAGGTCAGCCCCAACTGAGCCACCACATGACCGTAGGGCTGGTTCCTCTCGGTGACTTGCTCAATGGCCCAGGCCAGGGTCGTCCGCAGGGTCTCCTTGACCATCGCCCGACAGGCCTCGCCGATGGTCATCAGCCGATGGAGCGCCCATTCCTTCGCACGGCCCTGCCGCAACTGGCCCATGAGCAGACTGTACGCCAGCATGACCAGGTACATGTGCCGGGTCTGGCCCTGGAGATCACGCAGCTGACAATCACCCAGACCGACTTGCTGTTTGCCGTCCCGATGAAAGGTCTCCGTCCCCGTCCAGCGATGCCGATACACCCGCACGATCCGACTCACCTCCCAGGTGATCCGGTTCGTCACCAGGATCTTGCAACACCGTTCGTCATTGCGGTAATGCCACAGGATGACGATCCGCACCTTGTGCTCCACGCCGGGGATGCGCACCGTCACCGTGAAGTACCACTGCCGCCGCTCCCCGATCCGCATCTCCTTGCGGTCACCCGCCGGGATCGACGCCGCCAGCTCGCTGGCCTTGATGACCTGACCCTTCCATTCCAGCTTGCGGTTGGTCTTCAGGTCGCCAACATACCCTCGTGGCCGCCCGAACCGATCGGCCTTGCCGTGGACGTGGTTGAGGACCTCGGCGCTGGTGAAGTAACAATCCATCGCGAAGTCGCCGGGGATGTCCCGCTCGCAGACCCGGTCGATCAACTCGCAGCACAAGGCGGTATGGTTGCGGAACGGCTCCCCGATCGCCTGGCAGATCTCCTCCTTGCGGAAGAGGCGGAATTCCAGGGGGTAGTGTTTGCCGCTGGTGCAGACGTAGTTGATGAAGAGGTAGTCCTGGGCGATCTTGTTCCGCTGTTCGGCGTGGTCCCAGTACCACCCGGCGTCGGGGATCAGGAGGCCGTCCCGGTCGATCAGGGTGTTGTCGATCGGGATCACCCCTTGGTCGCTGTAGCGGGTGGTGGGGTCCTTCTGGAGCAGTTCCAACCGCCGCCGGTTGAGGGCTTCGACATCCCACACGGCCTCGGTAAGGAAGCGGTTGAGGCAGGACTGGTCGGTGGTCTGGGCAAACTCGTCATGGATGCCCAGGACGGTCTTCCGCTCGGCGACGAAGAGCCCGGTCAGGTACTCGGCGAGGTGGCGGCGCTGGCACTCGTTAGCGAAGAGATCACCGTATGGAGCCAAGGCGTCCTGGACGACCCTGGGGAACTCGACGATCCCTGGCATGATCAGATGCTCCGCAGTCCAACTGCGCCAGAGCGTATGAGGGCAAAACGGGCCGACTTTGCCTATTTTGACGCCGCAGCCAGGCGGATTGCAAAACCCCAGTCAGGAGATGCTCTATCCAGGTTTCGTTTGTGCAAAGACTTCTGTCCACCTACTTAGCCCGGGTCAGGTCGTAAAGACCTTCGGGGCCGTTCTCCAGATATCGACGCCACCACTTGTGGAACCAGCGGTCGGAACGACCGACGGCAGCACAGATGGTCTTGATGGATTGACCGGCGAGGCGCAAGGTAATGGCGCGATGACGAGCCGTGAGTTCGTCGTTCATGGCTACCTCCGCGTGGCGGCCGCTGGCGGTTGCCCGTGGGGGTAGTTTGACACCGGAGATAGGGCTGGGAAGGCATCTCGATAGTCTTGAGAAAGGGTGCCCGCCGCCACAGACCTGAGCGATGCGCTGTCGGCCCGAGGCGACTGAAACTAAGCGATGCGCTGTCGGTTAAACCTTAACGATGCGCTGTCGGTCCGCAAGTAGCGATACTCCTCGAACAGCCGCATCTGCCCCTGGTCGATCCCCAGCCGCTTGCGGAGCACGATCATGCGATAGGTTCGCTGGCACGCGACTGGGCGATAGTCGAATTCGGCGATCATCTCCTCGAGCAGGTGGATCACCTTGAACCCACGCTCCCGGACGATCTCCGTCTTGACCCGTTCGGGCTCCTGGCGGGGCGCGGTCTTGATCGCATACCGCAGCGGTCGTTCCAGGAAGCTGTACGCTGTGGCCGGGAGGTCGTCGGCCAAGGCCTTGAGGTTGGGCATCGCGTCGATGCCGAAGACGAAGCGGACGTCGCCGGCCTTGTCCCATCGATCGAGGTGCCTGGTCTGGGTG
>DATNQJ010000096.1:0-2882 GCA_036704085.1 Stenomitos sp. | reverse complement strand
GGCGCCGATGACCGCCACGGCGATGACCGTGGCTGTCCAGGGACGGCTGAGTAAGGCGCTGAGCCAGGACACCTAGGCGCGCTCCCGCACGATTTCGCCCAGCAGGCCTTTCGGCCGGAAGATCAGGATCAGGATCAGAATGGAAAACGCGAAGATGTCCTTGTACTCGGCCCCGAAGGCACCCCCGGTGAGCAGCGAAAGATAGGACGCGGCAAACGCCTCCAGGAGCCCCAGGACGAGGCCGCCCATCATGGCGCCGGGGATGTTGCCGATCCCCCCCAGCACTGCCGCCGTGAACGCCTTGAGCCCCGGGATGAATCCCGAATACGGGTTGATCAGGCTGTACTGGACGCCGAAGAGCACCCCGGCCCCGCCGCCCATCGCCCCCCCGATGAGGAAGGTCAGCGAGATGATCCGGTTGACGTTGATGCCCATGAGCGAGGCGGCGGCCTGGTCCTCCGCCACCGCCCGGATCGCCTTGCCCACCTTCGTCCGGTTGACCAGGGTGTGCAGGCCCCAGAGCATGAAGAGGGCGGCCACCATGACCACCAGCGACTTGACCGAGACGTCGATGGTCTCGGTCAGCTCGAAGCGGTGGTTGAGGACCTCCATGGTCGGGTAGACGAGGTTGAACGAGTTGCGCCAGAGCGACTCGAAGAGCCGGATCACGTCCTGGAGGAAGAACGAGACCCCGATCGCGGAGATGAGCGGGATGAGCCGGGGTGCGTGGCGCAGCGGCCGGTACGCGGTGCGCTCGATCACCACCGCGACGACCCCGCTCACCAGCATGCCCGCCACCAGGATGATGACGAGCACCAGCGCCCACGGCAGCACGTCGAGCCAGCCCGCCGCCTTGAACGACAACAAGATCTCCACCCCCACGAAGGCCCCGATGATGAAGATCTCGGAGTGGGCGAAGTTGATGAACTCGAGCACCCCGTAGACCATGGTGTACCCGAGGGCGATGAGCGCGTACATGAAGCCCAGGATGATACCGTCCAGGAGGACCTGCGGGAAGATGCCGATCAGGATGTCAAAGTCCATCGGCACTCGGCGGGAAAGCGGGGGAGAGCGGGAGGGGCGTGAGATCGCCCCTCCCGCCGATGACCGCGTGCGTGGCTGTTACTTGGCCGCCGCCGGGGGCGCGATCGTGAGCTGCTTGACGATCTTGTTGTCCCCCCACTTCTCGGGGTTGTCGCTCGCCACCGTCAGCACGAAATACTGGGCCCTCAGCCGGTCGCCCTTGCCGTCGAACGCGATGTCGCCGGTGATTCCGGAGAGCTTGATCTTGCGGACCGCGGCCGAGACGGCCTCCCGGCTCATCTTGCCCGTCTTGGCGACGTTCTCAATGGCCTTGAGCGCGATGGTGGTCGCGTCGTAAGCCTCGGCCGCGTAGGGCTCCGGGTTCTTGCTGAACTTCTTCTTGAAGTCGTCCACGAACGCCTTGGCCTTGGGCAGCGCGGAGGCGGGCCCCGCCGCGGAGGTGTAGTTCATGCCCACCACCGCCTTGCCCGCGATCTTGGTCAGGTCCGAGGAGTCCATGCCGTCCGGTCCCATGAACTTGGACTTGATGCCCTTTTCGCGCGCCTGCTTGAAGAACGGCGCCCCCTGGTCGTAGATACCGCCGAAGTAGATGATGTCCGGGTTCTTGGCCTTGATCGGGGTCAGCAGCGGGTCGAAGTTCGACTTCTCCTCGGTGCCCTCGAAGCCCACGACCTTGACCCCCTTCTTCTCGGCGTCCGCCTTGAAGAACTCGGCGATGCTCTGTCCGTACTGGGTCTTGTCGTGGACGATGTAGGCGCTCTTGACCTTGAGGGTCCCGTGCGCGAACTCGGAGCCCACCACGCCCTGCACGTCGTCGCGCCCGCACACCCGGTTGACGTTCGGGTAGTTGCGATCGGTCACCACCGGGTTGGTGTTGGCCGGCGAGATCATAGCCAGCGTGACTTCCTTGTAAACCTCGGAGGAGGGGATCGCCACGCCCGAGTTCAGGTGGCCGATGACCACCATGATGTCCTTGTCGGCGATGATGTTCTTGGCGTTGGCGACGCCGACGTCGGGCTTGGCCTGGTCGTCGAACGGCACGAAGTCGACCTTGTAGCCCATCTTCTCGAGGGTGCCCTTCATCTTGTCGACCGCCAGCTGGGCCCCCAGCTTGATGCCTTCGCCGAGCACGGCCTGGCCGCCCGATAGCGGGCTCTGGGTGGCGATCTTGATGGTGCCCTTCGACTGGGCGTCGGCGCCCGAGGCCAGCGGGAGCACCAGCGCCAGTGCGGCGATCAAAGCGATGACCAGGCGTAGTCGCGGCATTCTCATCAGCTCCTCCTCCTTAGGACCAGAGCGAACGGGGTAGGTTCGAGCGCGGCCATTATAGCGGTTTCTGCAGGGTGGTCAACGGACGGAGAGCTGCCCGGCCGCCACCGGATCGAGACGGCGCAGCGCGGCCAGCTCCTCCCGGGCCCGATCGGGCCGGCCGGCCGCCTCGTAGGCCTGCACCAGCCAGACCCGCGGGCTCGCCGAGCTCGGAGTCAGGGCCGAGGCGCGCTCGAGCGGCAGCACCGCCCGGGCCGGCTTGCCCTGCTGGACCAGCGCCTGCCCCAGGTACTCGAGGTCCTCCCAGCGGTCGCCCATGAGCCGGACCGCCTCGGCGAAGGCCGGGTCGTCGGTGCCCGTGCTCTCGGGGGCGGCAGCCAGCGGCCTCGGGTCCCTCGAGGGTCGATGCTCGAGCTCCTGGGCCCGCCGCAGGAGTGGTAGCGCGTCCGTGGTGCGACCCTGCACGAGGTAGATGAGGGCCAGCCGTGCCGGACCCTGGCTCAGGCCGGGGTCGAGTCGAATGTACGTCCTGAGGCTCGCCTCTGCGTCGGCGTACTTCCCGCGGGCGA
>DATNQJ010000095.1:0-10004 GCA_036704085.1 Stenomitos sp. | reverse complement strand
GTTCTTGCAGATGATCGGCTCGCGGAAGATCGTGCCGTCGAGGATGTTGCGGATGGTGCCGTTGGGCGACTTCCACATCTTCTTGAGGTTGAATTCCTTGACGCGGGCCTCGTCCGGGGTGATGGTCGCGCACTTCACGCCCACGCCATACTGCTTGATGGCTTCGGCCGCTTCGATCGTGACCTGGTCGTCGGTCTGGTCGCGGTGCTCGATGCCCAGGTCGTAGTACTTCAGGTCGATATCCAGGTAAGGCAGGATCAGCTTCTGCTTGATGAACTGCCAGATAATGCGCGTCATCTCGTCGCCATCGAGTTCGACGACGGGATTCTTCACCTTGATCTTCTGCATTGATGCGTTCTCCCTCTACAAGTCACGGCATGGATGGTGTCGTGGCGAGCGCGGCGGCTGGTGGGGCCCGGCTGGCCGCAGCGGCCCCGTTTGAATCCGTATCCGTCCACGCTAACGCGCGGGGGGGTCAGCGTCAAGCGGAGGTATTACGCAGGGGCACGCGCTGGCGGGTGGGAAGATCGGTGGTCTGCGCGGATAGCCCCGGATCCCGTCCCCGTGTTACGACCCTTACCGGTAATGGAATCGCCCGCCCCCGTTGGGCTCCTCGTAGCGCTGGACCCCGAGCGGGACGTGTCGGTCGAAGGCATGGAGGGAACGCCATGATTCTCGTGATTGGCGCGTCGGGACGCGTCGGCGGCGAGCTGCTGGGACAGTTCGGCGGCCTGGAGGTCCTGAAACTCTTGGGGGAAAGGGACCGTCCGGTCCGGGTGCTCGCGCAGCATGCCGTCCAGGCGGCTAGTTTCGAGGCCAAGGGACTGGAGACGGCACTGTGGGCGCCCGGATCCTCCGAGCCGCTGGAGGCAGCCTTTTCCGGGGTGAGCAGGCTCTTCCTGGTGACACCGGGCTCGGCCGAACAGGTCGATCTACAGCTCCAGGCCATCCGCGCGGCGGCCAAGGCCGGCATCCAGCAGATCGTCAAGATCTCGGATCTGGGCTCCAGCGCGACCTCGCCCATCCAGCATGCCCGCTGGAACTGGGAGCTCGAGCAGGCGATCCTGCGCACGGGGGTCGCCTATACCTTCCTGCGGGCGGACTTCTTCATGCAGAACTTCCTGCTGGTCATTGCTCCCACCGTGACGGCCGAGGACGTCTTCTTCGTCCCGTCGGGCGAGGGGCGCGTGCCGTTCGTGGATCTCCGCGACATCGCGGAGGTGGCCGTGGCGGCCCTCACCGAGCCGGGGCATGAGAACCGGGTCTACGACCTGACGGGGCCCGAAAGCCTGTCGTTTGGGGACGTGGCCCGGATCCTCTCCGAGGCCATCAACCGGGACGTCACCTACGAGGACGTGGCGCCCGAGACGGCCCGCGAGACCCTGGTCCGCAGCGGCTTGCCCGACTGGTTCGCCCATGACCTCGTGGAGCTGTTCGGACAGGTGAAAGAGGGGCTCTGCGCGGAGGTTTCGTCCGATGTCCCGGCGGTCACGCACCATCCGGCCCGGTCCCTGCGCGACTTCCTGGGTGAAGCGCGCGAGTCCTTCCAAACTGCCTACGTCTAACCGTGACGCCGGCCTCGATGGGGAGTGTCGGCCACGGGTTTGGAGGCCCCGCTCCCTTGAGCGGGGCTTCGACGTTGGAGCCACAAGGGGGGCCCCGCCGAAACTCGGCGGGGCCCCCCAGGATCCGTGGGATGCGGAACGCGTTACTTCAGCTCGCCGACCAGGTCGAAGCCGACCGTGATCTTGTCGGTGCACTTGATGGCGCCGAACATGAGGACCGGGGCCTTGACGCCGAAGTCGCTCATGAGGATGGACTTCTTGCCCTTGAGACGGACGGTGTTGCCCGAAAGCTTGCCGTCGGCCGTCACTTCGATGGTCTTCTCCTGGCCGTGGATGTTGAGGACCCCTTCGGCGGTGACGTCCACGTCACCCGAGTTGGAAACCTTGACCTTGGCGTTGCTCATGTTGAACTTGATGGTCGGATACTTGCTGGCTTCCATCGTCTTGTAGAGGTTGGTGTCCAGCGGGCCCTCACCGGACTTCAGCGACTTGACGGGAATTTCGACCGTCAGGTCGGACAAGGAGGCATCCTGGGGCTTGGGGTTGGTGAGCGCCGCCTTGATCTCGAACTTGCTGCTGGTGCTCTTGTAGGGGTGAAGGGTCGAGTCGCCTTCGAGCCAGATCTTGCTGTCCGAGCTGAAGTCGATCGAGGGGCCCTTCGCGGCGAGCGTCGCGGGCGCCCAGGCGATGGTGCCGGCGGCCACCAGGCCGGCCGCCACGACGAGATTCGTCACGATGTTCGATGCTTTCATGGTTTCATCCTTGCCGGTCTACCGGCGCTAAGCTTGTGGGACACCCGTTATAAGAACCGCGTATAGCGTCTCGGCTTCAATCCTAATAGCAACATGTAGCTATCAGCAGAAACTACTTAGGATTTGCCGCGAGGGTTGCAATAAACCCGAGGTTTTCCCGGGGGGGTATTGCGTCCCCTCTGTTGCTTCGATTGTTGTCCTAGCGCGTACGAACTGCATCCGGAGTTTGTACGGAACCTCCGGCAAGCGCGCGACATGCAATGGTGACGCTGGATTTGCCTTGATTGCAATGCGGGAAAATCTCCGGAAAAACTACGGTCGAGGGATGAGAGGGGGCTAATGATAATGGGGACACAGGAGGCCGCCAGAGAGTGTGGCGGGAATAACGATGAAATACAGAATGGTAGCAGTAGGTACGCTTTGCACGATGGCCGCGCTGGCCGCCATGTGCGCCCCCAGCTTCGCCGCTGAGGACGAGGATGCCGCGAAGGTCACCGTCGGCGGTCGCATCAACATGGGCGGTACCGCCGAGATGCTCGGCCGCGAGCAGTCGGAGCGCAGCGCGGGCCGCGTCTGGGTCTTCCAGAAGCAGTCGCGCCTCACGGTTTCCGCCAAGCAGGGCGACACCAAGTTCTTCTCGCAGTTGGCCCTCGGCGGTGAGGACGTCTACACCAGCAACGTCAACCTGACGCTGCTCGATATGTACGCCCACGGTCCCTTGACCAAGAACATCAACTGGCACATCGGTCAGTTCCGCAACCCGTACGGTCGAGAGCTGATGTCCGAGAGCGGCTCGCTTGCCTTCAACTCGCGCTCGATCACCGAGAACCCGTTCAAGATGGGCCGTGACGTCGGCGCGATGCTCGAGGTCAACGCCGGTCCCGCCAAGGTCCTGGGCGGCGTGATGGTCGGTGGCGGCCGCGACGTTCCCGAGCGCTACATCCCCGAGATCCTGGGCATCCCGCAGCTCACCCTGCGCGCCACCATCGGCGACGCCGATTCGGATCCCTGGACCCTCAGCCAGCACGACAACCTCGACACGCTGGACGTCAAGCAGACCCTCGGCGTGAGCGCCCTGTACACCCGCGACACCCTGGTCGGCCACGGCCTGGTGCTTACCAACAAGAACACGGTGGACAAGAACTGGCTCATCAACCCCGCCTACAACCCGTACCTCTCCAAGAAGGATGCCAACGGCCACGCGATCCAGGGCGAGCTGTGGCAGGGTGGCGTGGACTACGCGGTCCGCGCTCCGTTCGGCGGCGGCACGCTGTCGGGTGAGGCCGAGGTGCTCGCGTCCGGCTTCCACAACGTGGCTGGCGACCTGACCCTGCTGGGCGGCCGCGCCCAGGCCCAGTGGAACATGAACCCCGTCGAGCTGGCCCTCCGCTACGCGGTGGTGGTGCCCGACAAGAACATGGCCGCCACCAGCGCCGCGACCACCGGCCCGACCGTCGGCAAGACCACGGCGGTCTTCCCGGATGCCAAGCCCATCCAGGAAATCACCCCGGCGCTGTCGTACTTCGTGATGGGTGACAAGCTCAAGCTGACCGTCGATATGCCCTTCTACTTCGACGCGCCCATTGTCTACGAGAAGGGCCTCGGCAGCTACAACCTGATCAACCAGCCCGATCAGACCAGCTACATCACGACGGCCGGCAACTCGATCGAGCGCCAGTTCGTGTACCAGCTGCGGGGCAGCATTCAGTACGCCTTCTAAGGAAGGTCTAACACTAGGAAGTAGGAAGTGAGATGCTGACGAACCGAACTCTAACCTACGCGTCTGGCCTGGTCATGGCGACGATGGTGGCGACCGCTCCGGCGAACGCGCTTCCGGACGACAACGTGACGGTCAACGTGGCGGAAGAGGGGAGAGGGGTCTACACCCTTCGAGGCAGCTTCACTGTCCCGGCCGAGCCCTCCAACGTGTGGAAGGTCCTGACCGACTACGGGCAGATGAGCGACTTCATCCCTTCGGTTCGTTCCAGCATCGTCAAGAAGGACGGGACGGACTCGATCCTGGTCTCGCAGGAAACGACCTCTTGGTTCCTGGCCATCCCCAAGAAGACCCGGGTGATGCTCCAGGTCCAGGAGGATCCCTTCAACCGGATCGATTTCGTCGACGTCTCGCAGCAGGACTTTGACCAGTTCAAGGGCTCGTGGCAGGTGGAAAAGACGGCAAGCGGGACCCGCGTCGATTACGTCGCGAGTGCCAAGCCCAAGATTTACCTGCCCGTCTGGGGCCGTTCGATTGGCCTCGACATGGTCAAGGGGCTGATGCGGGACCTCCGCAAGGAGATCATGCGCCGGCCGATTTGATCGGATAGCTCATTCCCCGAGCAAGAGGGTCCCCGGATCCTCGACCTCATGGCCACCTGCATGAAGGCCTCTCCCGTGTGGGAGAGGCCTTCATGACGTCTAGCCCTCGATGAGCACCCGGACGTCGCCCGTCTTGTCCACGATACGGGTGGTGGTGTTGCCGTTGACGTTCACGAACACCAGGTCGACCCTCGCCTCGCCGACCCTCAGCCCGGTCAGGGTGACCTCGTTGAGCCAGGGCGGAAGGACCGGGTGCTGGACCTTGAGGGTATGGTGCTGGGCGTCCGCCTCCAGTCCCAGGGCGGACTGGACCAAGAGGAGAGGAGTCCCGGCCGCCCAGGCCTGCGGGGAGCAGGCGACCGGATAGGGAATGGGTCGGTCCAGATCGCCCTGCCGCTGGAAGCCGCAGAAGAGCTCAGGGAGTCGATAGTAGGTGAAATACAGGGCGGCGTCGAAGAGGGCGTTGAAGATCTGGTTGGCTTCCCGCTTGTAGCCCTTGGAAGCCATGCCGGCGGCAATGAGACTGTTGTCGTGGGGCCAGACGGTGCCGATGTGGTAGCCCACCGGGTTGTAGACGGGGCTTGCGGCGGAGAGGGTGCGGATCCCCCAGCCCGAGAACATGTCCGGACGCATCAGTCGCTCGACTACCAGCGGAACTCGGTCGTTTGGCAGGATCTCGCTCCAGAGGCAATGACCGGGGTTGGAGGTGACGGTCATGACCAGGCGCTTGTCACGGTCGAGCGCCAGGGCGTAGAACTTGTCCGTTTCGCTCCAGAAGGTCGCGTTGAACGCTTCCTTGAGGTCGCTCGCCTCGCGCAGGAGCCGTTTGGCGAGCAGCTCCTGGCCGACCAGATGGCAGAGCTCGGCGGCCCGGCGCTTGGCGTCGTAGACGTAGCTCTGGACCTCCACCAGGCTGATCGGAGCCTGTGCGAGCTGGCCGTCCGGAAAGAGGATGGCATTGAAGGAGTCCTTCCAGCCCTGGTTCCGGATGCCCTTGGAGCTCTGACTCTCGTATTCGACAAAGCCGTCGCCATCCAGGTCGCCGTAGGTCTCGAGCCACAACAGGGCGCCTTCCAGGTGATCCCAGAGCTCCTGGACGAGCTCCACGTCGCCCGTCCAGCGGTAGGTCTCGCTCAGCAGGATGATCCAGAGCGGGGTGGCGTCGACCGTGCCGTAGTAGGGGGAATGCGGAATCAGCCCGAGCCGGGCGAGCTCGCCGAAGCGGGCTTCGTGCAGCATCTTGCCTGGCTGCTCGTCCTTGAAGGCGTCCTCGTTGCGCCCCTGGTAGCGGGCCATGTAGCGCAGCACCCCCCGGGCGAGGTCGGGCCAGAGCCAGACGACCTGGAGGGCCGTGATGAGGGCGTCGCGTCCGAAGGGGCTGGTGAACCAGGGGATGCCCGCCGCGATGAAGGGCCCCGTCGGAAAGTGGCTGAGCAAGGCGGCCAGGTCTCGCTCGCAGCGATCGAGGACCAGGTTGAAGACGGCGTGGTCGGTTCGGAGGCGCACGGGAATGAGGTCGCGCGGTCGCCCCAGCTTGGAGACCTCCTGGACGAAGGTGTCGAAAGACGGCATGGGGGCCGATGGGGCATTGCCCTCCAGGGCCTCGATCCGGTAGCCCAGGGTCGTGCTCCCGCCGTTGGCGGGGATGGTGACCTGCCACCGGGCCACCGAGCCGATGGCGCCGTGCGTGTGGGGCATGGGCGTCACGTCGTCCGGCGGGCGTTCGAAGCGGATGCGGGTCTGGCGCAAGAGCTTGTCGGTGCCCAGGTAGACCAGGGACAGCGTGGAGTCGGTGTATTTCGGGCGGAAGTAGGTCCCGTGGCCCTCGCGGTGCAGACCGCGGACCTCGAAGATGTCCGCGAAGTCGGCCAGGATCTCCAGGCTGACGCTCAGGGTCACGTCCTGGGCGCTGAAGTTGAAGATCCGGAGCTGCTCGCGGAAGACGTCCGCGATCGCCCGCTGCATGGTCAGGTGGAGGGTCTCCTGCCGTACCGTGCTGCCGTCGGCCAGCTGCAGGGGCGGATTGACGAAGTCGATGTGCCCCATGTTGGTCCGCTCGGTGGAGCCGGCGAGCAAGGTCGGTTGCATGCCCTCGAGCCGGAAGACCAGGCGGTTCACGAACCGCGTGTCCTCCCGGTACAGCCCCATGCCGCAGCTGCAGCCCTCGTAGACGCCCCCGTCGGCATCCGAGACCAGAAAAAGCCGGTCCTGCTTCATGACCTGCTTGTCGTGCCGGCAACCCGTCAGGATGGCCGGCGTGCCGGCGTTGATGAAGCGGGTCAGCTCCGGATCGATCTCGAAGATCTCGCCCTCGATCTCGTAGACCTCGGGCAGGGACGGCTCGGCCATCACGGGATCTCCTGGATCACCTGCCGCCGGGGTGCGGCGGCGAGCACCTGGTCGTACACGCCCAGGTACTCGGCCACCATGCGCTCGACGCTGTACCGCGCGACGGCCTCGCGGCGGCAGGTCTCGGGGGAGAGCTCGTCGAGGCGTCCGATGGCCTCGATGGCCTCTTGGAGGCTCCGCACCACGAAGCCGGTCTGGCCGTGGGTGATGACCTCGGGGATCGAGCCGTGGGCCATGGCGATGACGGGGGTCCCGCTCGCGAGGGACTCGGCCATGGTCAGCCCGAAGGGCTCCGGCCACTGGATCAGGTGCAAGAGGGCCCGGGCTCCGCTCAAGACCTCCTGCTTTCGGGCGCCCGAGACCTCGCCGATGTAGCGGATCTGGCTGCCGTCCAGGTGCGGGGCGATCTTCTCCTCGAAGTAGGTCTGGTCGTAGGGATCGACCTTGGCGGCGATGACCAGGGGCATGCCGGTGGCGAGGGCCGCCTCGATGGCCGTGTGGGTTCCCTTCTCGGGGGAGATGCGCCCGAGGAAGAGGAGATAGTCCTGCTTGGGACCGGGCGTGTAGCGGTGGGTCTCGATGCCGTGGTAGATGTTGGCCACGTAGGCCAGATCGGGCGCGCCCTTCCGCTGGGCCATGCTGATACTGACGTAGGGATGCTCCCGGAAGGTCCGGAAGTAGCGCTCGTTGGACGCCAGGATGGGGCCGTGCAGGGTCGTCAGGGTGGGCACGGGACAGAGCGTGGCGAAGGCGTTGCCCAGGGGCCCCGCGTGGTTGTGGTAGAGGTCGAAGCGATCGCACGACTGATAGGCGTTCGCCAGGTGGATGGCCTCGGCCATGTGGTTGTTCCAGGTGTCGTGCCCGAGTGAGCGCAGGGCGGCTGGCTCGGTCCACTGGGTCTCGACCTCGCACGTCGAATCGCCGGTGGCAAACAGGGTGACATGGTGTCCTTCGGCCGCCATGTAGCGCGCCAAGAGGTCGACGATGAGTTCGATCCCCCCGTAGGCCGTGGGGGGAACCGTCTCCCAGACGGGGGCGATCATGGCGATGCGCATGCGTGCTTCCTCCGAATGGCCTGCTTGCAGGACGCTGGCCGTGCGGGAGGAGTATGACATGGGTCGGAAGGGGAGGCGTTGGCGCAAGCCTCCAAAATCCCCCGGCATGATGGGGATTGGACGGGCGCCTAATCCCCGATGCCGAGGCCCTGTCGAATGAGCTGGGAGACCTGGTAGGCGGCGGTTTCGTGGGCGGGGCGGTCCCAGACCAGGCGGTTCTTGGTCAGGGCGAAGGCGAAGCCATGGCGGGCATCGGCGAAGCCCAAAGATCCGCCGGCGCCCGGGTGGCCGAAGAGGGTGGGAGAGGTCCCCATCGGAGAATGGGGGCTGCCGAGAAAGTACCCCAGCCCCTTGGGGATGGGCTCGTCCAGGACCTCGTCGTGCGCCTCGACCTGACGGGTCGTGGCCGTCGCGACGCGCTCGGGGCTGAGGAGGCGGCAGCCGTCCACCGTGCTCACGAGCGACGCATACATCTTGGCGAGGGCACGGGCCGTCATGATGCCCCCGCCTCCGGGCAGGACGGCCTCACGGACCTCAGGCCGGTTGTACACCTTGGGCGACGGGCTCACGGCGATCGGGATGGCCTTCAAGAGGAGGGCCTCCGGCGAGATGGGCTTGCGGGAGATGGGGCCGCTCTGGAGGGGGGCCATGCGGCCTTCCTCGCTCGCTGGGATTCCGAGATAGAGGTCGGTGATGCCAAGCGGCCCCTTGATTCGCGCCTGGACCAACTCCTGGAAGCTCTGGCCGCTCGCTCGCTGAGCGACCTCGCCGAGGATCCATCCGTACGTCAGGCCATGATACCCCGTGCGGGTGCCGGGCTCCCAGAGGGGGCTCAGCTGGGCGATCGCCTCGACCATCCAGGGCCAGTCGATCATGCGCTCGGGCGTCGTGCCGGAGGGCATCTGCGGGACGCCCGCCGTGTGCGTGAGGACGTGGCGCAGCGTGATCCGTTCCTTGCCGTTGGCGGCGAACGCGGGCCAGTAGTGGGCGACGGCCGTGTCGTAGTCGAGCAGGCCGTCCTCGGCGAGCGCGTGGATGACCGTGGCGGTCACGCCCTTGGTGGCCGAGAAGGCCGTGAAGAGGGTGTCGGCCGTGACCGGGCGCGTGGCGTCGGCCATGCCCGCCCAGGCGTCGACGACCAGCTCGCCCTGGTAGTACGCGGCCACCTGGAGGCCAACCTCGGCGCCAGAGGCGACCAGGTCGTCGAGGAGGAGTTGGACGGTCGGTTGAAGCTTGGTCATCGGGGGCTCGCGGCAGAGGGGGACATGCCATCATACCTCCGTCTGACCCTCCGTGCGCCCCTCAGCGCCGCACCCGGAGCTGAGGCTTGCGCTTGTGAACCCGCCGAGCGCGGTCGAGGACCTCGGGAGGGATGGTTCGGAGGGCGGCGGCGGCCTCCACCAGGTCCTTGTCGACGTGCCGGTGGGTCACGCGCTCGAGCACGTCGGGTGGCAAGATCGACGTCAGGGTCTCCAGGTCGTAGGTCACGACGTCCGACTCGACGAGCCGGGCGACGCCTGCCGCGGTCTCGGCCGTCTTGTCGGGCGTGACCTCGAGCGCCATGCGGAGCTGGAGGTCCAGCTTCTCCTGCTCCGCACGCAGGTGCTCGATCTCGTCGGTGAGGTCCAGGTAGTGGCGCACCAGGTCCTGGAGGAAGGTCAAGGAGACGCTTGGCGTGAGCTTCGACTTGGCCATGGCCCCCTCCTTGCCTTCCACACCTGGCGTCAGCGCTTCTTCAGGGTCTCGGGGGTCGCGTCGGCCGTCATGTGGCCCGGCACGACCTCGGCGTTGTGCTCGACCAGGAACACGATCGAGATGCCGCGTTGGCTGTTCTGCACCCGTCCCTGCCAGCGCCCGTCCTGGAGGTGCAGGTCCGCGATCTCCGCCTGCGGCTCGCGGAGGGTGTCGTGCAGGAACTCGCTCAGGCGCTGTTCCGCATCTTGGCGCTCGATCCCGTACTGATC
>DATNQJ010000094.1:0-2283 GCA_036704085.1 Stenomitos sp. | reverse complement strand
CCGACGATCGAGTTGGTCGACGCGATCCCTCCGGTGCGCGGCAAGCCGGGCCGCCCGCGGCGCCGGCCGCGGGAATTGTACGGCGACCGCGGCTTCGACTCGGAGCCGCATCGCCGCCAGTTGCGTCGCCGCGGCATCCGGCCGGTCATCGCACGCCGTCGGACGGAGCATGGCAGCGGCCTGGGCAAGGTCCGCTGGGTGGTGGAGCGGACGCTGTCGTGGCTCCACGGCTTCGGGCGGCTGCGAGTCCGCAAGGATCGGACGGCGGCGATCCATCAGGCGTTCCTTACGCTCGCTTGCGCGATGATTTGTCTAAATTTCCTATGATGAGGCTCATTTTGTTAGGGCCTCTAAGCTATTGCTGCGGCAGGAGGTCAGCACGAATCACTGGCAACAAGGGTGCCCCCGATGCGCAAGCCCTACCCCTCCGACCTGACAGACCAGCAGTGGGCGATCATCGAGCCGTTGATCCCGGTCAACGCGGTCGGTCGTCCCCGCACGGTCGACATGAGGGAGGTGCTCAACGCCATCTTCTACCTCAATCGCTCGGGGTGCCAGTGGGACATGCTCCCGCACGACCTGCCGGCCAAGAGCACGGTGTACGACCACTTCGCCCAGTGGAAGGCCGACGGCACGTGGCAAGAGATCGTCGACAGCCTGCGGCGACAGGTCCGGGTGGCTGACGGTCGCGACCCCAACCCCAGCGCCGGGAGCATCGATAGCCAGACGGTCAAGGCGACTGAAGTGGCCGACGACCGGGGGTACGACGGGGGCAAGAAGATCACCGGGCGGAAGCGGCATATCATCGTGGATACACTGGGGTTGCTGCTGGTGGTCTTGGTGACGGTGGCCTCGGCCGACGATGGTACGATTGCCCCGGAGGTGCTGGGCCAACTGACCGCCGAGCATCAGACCCGTTTGGAGAAGGTTTGGGCCGACGGGAAGTACAACAATCGCCACCTCCAGGGCTGGTTGGTGAAGACCCGGGCTGGGTATGTGATCGAGGTCATCGGTCGTCCGGCCGGGAGTGTCGGATACGTGAAGTTGCCGAGGCGCTGGGTGGTGGAACGAACTTTCGCCTGGCTGGGCCGATACCGACGGAACAGCCGGGACTACGAGCGGTTCACGGAGTCAAGTGAGGCGATGGTCAAGATCAGTTCAATTCATCGCATGCTCAGGCTATTGAGACCAGATCCATTGAAGGAACTGGTGCCGTTCAAATACCGGGAATTACAGGGAAACGTTACCGGATAGCCTCTCAATAGAAACTTGCAAAGGGGTGCGAACCGACAACGCATCGCTAATAGGTTTCCGCCAGCGCATCGCTCAGTTTTCGTCGTCTCGGACCGACAGCTCATCGCTTCGATTGGTGGCGGAGGTGACTACTGCTTGCAACGCTGAGGCGGTCGTCGCCTCCCTCTCCTCCGGTGGCTGCATCCGCGAGTCGGTGCCGGTGGCCCTGCAGGAAACCTCGCAAATTACGGGGAAAACCATGCGTTACGTTCGCTGATTGCCTGCCTCGGTCATCACTCGCCAGCCACGCTCCAGACGGGCAAGGCGCGCTGGAGCCGCCACCAACCGGCGTCGAAAGTGGCGGTTCCGGCGGACATTCATGGGGGTGATGCGGTGGCGGAGAACTACCCTTCGGAACTGAGCGATGCGTTGGCGGTTCGCAGCTCGGCATGGGACGGAGAAGGCCCGGCATATCGTCGAAGTGGCGCGGCGTGAGGCCCAAAAGACCAGCCACCAGATAGCGACCTTTGGCGGCATCATGCAGTACGAGACGGCGGCCCTGGCCGACTTCGAGCAGAAGCGGCACGACCGGGAGCGGCAGCGCGCGGCGGAGCGAGCTGCCGAGGCCAAGCGGCAAGCCGAGGCCGCACGTGAGGCGCAGGAGCGGGCCGAGGATGCCGAGTTTGACGAGCAGTGGAGCCGCTGGAGCGAGAGGGAGCGGGACGCGTTCCAGGCCGAGGCGCTGGCCCGGGCCGCGAAGTACGGCCTGAAGTTCGTGGCGACCCGCTATCGCCAGCAGCCGGACAAGACCAGCCAAGCTGCCCTCCTACACCTTCGAACCATCCTCAGGACCCACTACCGGGAGACTCGCTCGGAACGTGGCTCGTAAACGCCCCAGGATGGCTTCAGGCGGGCTATCGACTTCGGGGATACCCCTCTGGTAGGCCCGAAGTGAGCATTCGCTCTACGGGCCAGGGAGGGGGCTTAAACGCGATCCGGCGTTTCCTGCTCCGCCGGTGAGTCGGCTGGCGGACATGGGGCGGCGTCGGC
>DATNQJ010000093.1:0-5881 GCA_036704085.1 Stenomitos sp. | reverse complement strand
TGATGAAGGTATCCTGCGTGAGGTCGAGCGCCGTCTCCCGGTTGCCGGAAAGCCGCAGCAGGACGCGGTAGACCCGATCCTGATAGGTCCGGACGATGGCCGCCAGGGCCTCGCGATCGCCCTGGGCCCCCCGTCGGGCCCAGGTGCTTTCGACGGACAGGGGGGCTTTCCTGGCAACCGGGAAGCGGATCATCCTACTCGGCCTGACGGCGGCCGCCGCGGCGCGGCTGGAGGGTCTCCAGCTTCTTGAGCTGATCGGGCGTGAGGACGGCCCGGGTATCGTACCAGGCGTTGAGGCGCGACTCCGCGAGCTGGTTCATCAAGGCGTTGATTTCGCGCTGCTTGGCGATCGCCTGATCCTTGGTCGAGTCGGACTTCTTGATGAGGGCGAAGAGCTCCTGGTGCTTGGTGCGGAGGCTCTCGCGGATCGGCTTGGCCGCCTCCATGTTCTTCTGGCGAATGGCCTTGATCTGCTGCTTCTGGGCGTCCGTCAGGTTGAGCTGCTCGAAGAGGGTCTCCATCTGGTGCTGGGGGGCTTCCATGCGTTGGCCGCGGTCGAAGGGCCTGGCTTCGGCCTGAGGGGCGGCGAAACCCGCAACGCCGAGGGTCATGGCACACAGGGCGGGAATCAAGAACTTGCGCATCCGTATCAACTCCTTGTAATTGAGGGGTTCCTACCCTGACTACGGAGCAGTATCCCGAAAAGTTTCACCGGCGCCAAGATCGCATGACGACTCCGCCCGATCCGGGCTACGATGGCCCTATCCTTGGCGAAAGGAGGCCCCATGGGCAGCGCACCGACCCCGCCCGATTTCTTTCGACGCGTCTACGACGTGGTGAGGCGCATTCCGGCTGGCCGGGTGGCCACCTACGGCCAGATCGCACACCTGCTCGGACAGCCCATGGCAGCGCGAGCCGTGGGCTATGCGCTCGCGCATCTGCCGGAGGGCACCGACGTGCCCTGGCAGCGGGTCATCAACCGGGAGGGGCGAATCAGCCCGCGCGGCATTGGAGCGGCCCCGGGGGATCGGCAGCGGGCCCTCCTGGAGGCGGACGGGGTCCGGTTCGACGCGGAAGGACGGGTGCCCCTGCGCACCTTCCAGTGGGAAGGCCCGGTTCAGGGCCGTGACACAAGCCTTTCTCGCTGATTGACACGCGGGGCGTCCCGGCGGCTAACATTAAGACGTGTTACGCGCGCCAAGGAGGTCTGCGATGAAAGTCCGCGATGTCATGACCGATCGGAACCAGCTGCAGTGCGTCACCACGGTCAGCTTCTTGCCCGAGGTGGCCAAGAAGATGAAGGAGGCCGACACCGGGGTCATCCCGGTGGTCGACGAACAGGACAAGGACAAGATTCTCGGGTTGATCACGGACCGTGACATCACGATCCGGGCGGTGGCCGAGGGCATCGATCTGGCGAAGGCCAAGGTCCAGGACTTCATGAGCAAGAACCTGGATTGCGTCACGTCCGATCTCGACACGACGCAGGCGGCCAAGGAGATGGCGAGTCGCCAGATCAAACGGCTCTGCGTGGTCGACAACGGGAAGCTGGTGGGCATGCTGGCCCTGGGCGATCTGGCCGAGTTCGCGTCCGAACAGGGGGAGAAGGCCCTGGAGGGCATCTCGCACGGGGCCAAGTTCGAACAGAAGAAGTAGGTAAAACGCGGCGGGGGGCTCGTTCGAGCCCCCCGCCGCGGTGCTTTCTTACTTGCCGACGTCCTTGGCCTTCACGCAGCGATAGCCGACGCCTCGGACCGTCTTGATCTGGACCGGACAGTTGTCGAAGCGCTCCAGCTTCTCGCGCAGCCGGCAGATGTGGACGTCCACCACGCGGTCGTCGCCGAAGAAGTCGTCGCCCCAGACCCGGTACAGGATCGAATCCCGGCTGATGGCCTTGCCGAGGTTGCTCATCAGGAGGTGCAAGAGCGAGTACTCCTTGAAGGGCAGCTCGATGGGCTCGTCGTGGATGGTCACGGTGTGCTGATCCGTATCGATGACCAGGCCGTCGACGTGCAGGCGGTTCGGGCTCTCGACCATGCTCTTCTTGAGGCGCTCGACGCGACGCAGGTTCGCCTTGACGCGAGCGGTGAGCTCGATCAGGCTGAAGGGCTTGGTCATGTACTCGTCGGCGCCGACGGCGAGCCCCACCACCTTGTCGGTGTCGGTGCCCTTGGCCGTGAGCATGATGATGGGGGTGACCATCTCCGGGCGGATCGTGCGGCAGACCTCCAGTCCGTCCACGTCCGGCATCATGAGGTCGAGGATCATCAGATCCGGCATCTCGCGGCGCGCCGTGTCGATGGCGGCCTTGCCGCTCCCCACCGTCAGCACGCTATAGCCTTCATACTCCAGTTGCTTTTGCAGCAGCAGCCGGATGTTGGGATCGTCGTCCGCGACCAAAATCTTTGCCATGAAACGGTCCTCCTAAGGGCAGGCACATGGTAGTGCGTCACCGGATGTATACCCCATTGGGGCGGGTCGAAAAGGAATGCCTGTCCCGTAGGCTTTCCATACCCGGGTCGTGCTGGAGGGCTGTTGCCGAAAGATTACGGGTTTATGAAGCCGAAAAGTGGCGCTCGATGGTCGACAAGAGCTCCCGATGGGAGAAGGGCTTGCGCAGGAAATCGTCCACCCGGGCGGCCCGAACGTGCGCTTCGACCTGGTCGCTCGCGACGGCCGTCTGCACGATGAGCTTGATGTCCCGGGTCTCGGGCGCGCTCTTGAGCCGGGTGATGGCCTCCTGGCCGCAGAAGGGGCCCGGCATCTTGATATCGAGCAGGATCAGATCGGGCGACTCGCGCGTGGCCAGCTCGAGCCCTTCGGGGGCCGACGAGGCTCCGAGAAAGACATGGCCGGCGCGTTCGAGCATCAGGCGCAGGAGGTGCAGGTTGTCGCGGTCATCTTCGATGGCCAGAATCTTGAGCTGACGGTCCGGCATGGGGCGTCATCCTCCGACGTCACGGGGCTACCACTTGCTCCATACCCGAGCTGGGTAGCATGCGTAACGCAAACACCCCGTCGTCGCCGGTTGGATTCGCCCTAGCGGGCGGCGGCCTGTTCCTCCAGCGCGGCGATCTCGAGCTTGGCGCCCAGGCGTCGGAAGATGGCGAGGGCCTCGGCGCGCCGGATGTCGGCGTCCGGATCCCCGATGGCCAGACGGATCTTGGCCTCGAGCGCATAGGCGCGTCCGACGTCGATGGGCGCTCCCTCGCTGCCGAGCGCCTCGATGGCTTCCTTGACGGCCTGCAGGGCGCCCGTCAGGTCCCCTTGGGCCTCCTTGAGCGTGGCATCGGAGTAGAGGACGAGGCCCACCTGTCCGTGGCTATTGTTCTCATGCGCCTGCTTGAGACCCTTTTCGACCGCAGAACGGGCCTCGTCCCACTTCTCGAGCCGCCGGTACGCGCGGGCGAGGGCGGCAAAGGCCTCGGGCAGCACCTCGACCGCGTTGATCCCTTCCATCGTGGCGATGCCACGCAACAGCGAGTCGACGGCCTCTCCCGGGCGATGGTCCGCCACCAGCACCATGCCCAGGCCCGTGGCGGCGATCCCCGCGCCGAGCGAGTCGTTGATCTCCTCGCTCTGCTCGAGCGCCTGGCGGTGGCACTGCTCGGCCTCCGCCAGTTCGCCCTGGTTGCGCAGGAGGTCGCCCAGGTTGTTCTGCTGGATGATCTGCCGGCTCACGTCCCCGATCCGCTGGTAGATCTTGAGGGCGCGCTCGTAGTGGTCCGCGGCCTTGGCCCACTCGCCGATTTCGAGGTACAGCGCCCCCAGGTTGTTGAGGCTGCTCGCCACGCCGAAGACGTCCTGGATCTCCTCGCGCAGCTCCATGGCCCGGGCGTGGTACGTCTCGGCTTCGACCTGGCGGTTCTGGCGGTAGTAGACGATGCCGAGCACGCTGTAGGCCATGGCCACTTCCTTGAGATTGGCCGTGCCCTCGAGGGTCGTGAGCGTGCTCTCGCAGAGCTGGATGACGTCGGCGTACCGCCCCTGCCGGAAGAGGCTCAGTCCCTTGTCCAGGAGCAGCCGGGCCGAGCCGAGCGCGTTGTCCGTCCCGTCTAGGAGGGCGAGTCCCTGGTCGTAGTGATCCATGGCCTCGCCGAACTGGCCCTGGAGGTTGTAGATGCCTCCGAGGCGCCGCAAGGTCTCCGCCCGATCGGCCGGTGCTGTCTGGAGGGCGAGGGCGGCCTGCAGGTGCTCGAGCGCCACGGCGTACTGACCCGTGGTGGCGAGCAGGTCCGAGTGGGCGATGAGCACCTCTTCGCGCCGCGGCCGGGGCGGCAGATCGCCCCCCTTCTCGATGAGGGCGAGGCACTCGGTGAAGCAGTTGAGGGCTTCCTGGTTGGAGAAGTTGCGGTGGGCCATCTGGCCCGACAGGAACAGGTAGTAGATGGCCTTGGGCGTCAGCTCGCCCACGAGGTAATGGCGGGCGAGGACCTGCGGCGACTCGTCGGAGCGATCGCCCAGGTTGCGCTCGAGCGTTTCACCGACCTTGCGGTGCAGGTCGCGGCGGGTGGCGAGCAACAGCGAGTTGTAGACCACCTCGTGGATGAGGGCCTGGTGGAACTGCCATTCGCCGTTGGAGCGCCGGAGCACGAACTCGGCCTTGGCGAGCTCCTCGAGGGTGCCTTCCACCTCGGCGTTGCCGCCGACGGTCGCCACCACGTTGGGCTGGAAGGAGCGTCCGACCACCGAGGCCAGTTGCAGGAGGGCCCGCATGTCGGGTGCCAGGCGGTCGATGCGTGCCAGGATGACGCCGTTGATGGTGGAGGGAAGGCTGCCGCCGGCGGTGCCTTTCGCCTTCCAGCCGCTCTCGGGATCGGGCTCGAGGGCCCCGGAGTCGATGAGGGATCGGACCAGCTCACGCAAGAAGAGCGGATTGCCCTCGCCTCGGGCGAGCACCTGGTCGGCGATCTGACGGAGGCTTTCGTCCCACTGGTGGTGATCGTGATCGAGCTCCAGGAGGGAGGCGAGCAGCTCCCAGCTCTCGGCCTCGCTCATGGCGCGCAGGACGAGGGTCTGGTTGTCGACGTTGACCTTCCAGCGTCCGATGGGGCTGCCGTCGACGGGCCGCGCCTGGCAAAGCACCATGAGGCGGGCATGCTGGTGCTCACGGGTCGCGAGCGCGTCGAAGAGGGTCTGGAGCCACTCGATGGAGGCGTCGTCCGCCCAGTGCAGATCCTCGAAGTTGAGCAGGAGGGGCCGGTGCTTGGCGCTCGCCAAGAGGACGGTGTTGAACGACCGGAAGGCCATGATTCGCCGCTGTTGCGGACTGAGCTGGGCGAGCTCGGCGTGGTTGGTCTCGACGCCCAACAGGTCCGCGATGGTGGCGACCACCCGCTCGTACTCGTCGGGATGGATGCCGGCCAGGCCGACCACCCGCGCCTGGATGCCCGCGAGGATGGCGTCGGAGCTCGTCTGGCCCTTGATGCCGAGCCAGCGCCGGATGAAGTCGCGCAAGAGGGCGTAGGTGGTGCCCTGCTCGTAGGAGATGGCGCGCACGCGCTGCGCATCGACCGCAAGCTCCGGGTCGAGGCCGGCCACCAGGGCGCTCGAGAGCTGCGACTTGCCGACGCCCGCCTCGCCGATGAGGTAGACGACCTGCGGAATGCCGTCGATGGCCCGCTGCAGGCTGGCCTGCAGCTTGGCGAGCTCCGCGACGCGTCCGATCATGCGCTGGTCGGCCTTCTGGGGCGTGTCTGCCTTGACGCCCGAGACCTCGTAGACGGGGATGGGCTCCGACTTGCCCTTGACCTGGATGGGCGGCAGGGCTTGGTAGTCGATGGCATGGGTGGTGTAGCGGTAGGTCTCGTGGGTGACGAGCACCTTGCCGGGCTGGGCCGCGGCCTCCATGCGCTGGGCCAGGTTCACCGTCTCGCCCATG
>DATNQJ010000092.1:0-5112 GCA_036704085.1 Stenomitos sp. | reverse complement strand
ACGCACCCATGAGGTGCGGCCGCCGCTTATGAAGGAAGCCTAGTCGAGCTGATCCGCCTGTTCCAGCTGGTCTTGAGGCATTCCCTCTTCGGACTGGGCGCGCCGACCGCTGCCGGCCTTGCGGCCGCCACCCGCAGACGGTTTGCCTGCCTTGTTCGCGGCCCGTTCGCCGCCGACGCGATCCTGGCGCTGCTTGGGCTGGGCGCTCTTGCCCTCCGGGCGAGCCTTCACGTCGCGGCGCTCGCCACCGATGGCACCCTGGCCGTCCGGCCGCTTGGTCTGCCCACGGCGATCGCCCCCGACGGGGCCTTGCCCCTCCTGGCGCGGCCCCCGATCGTGGCCGCCGCCTCCTTTGCCGCCGTTGCCGGGTCCGGCCCCAGAGCCGCCCACGGGACCGGGGGGATTGGCGGGGCCGGAAGGACGGCCCTGGTCATGGCCATTCTTGCGCGGCGGTTCCGGGCGATGCCAGTCCTCCCGATCGCGCTCGTGGATCCGACCGTCGCGCCAGTCCCGGAAGTCGTCGTCATTGTAGCGGCGCCACTTCCCGTGCCCCAGGCCGTCCCAGTCATAGTCGCCGAAGTGGCTGCGATAAAGCGGCCAGTTGTACTCCCAGTCGAGGTAACCGAAGTAGTAAGAGCTGCTGTAGAAGTAGTACGGGTAGTAGTAGCCCGAATAGAAGACGAACACCGGGTAATAGCAGTACCCCACGAAGATCGGGTCGAAGAAGGGCTGATAGACGTACGGGTAGTAGAAGTTGTCCACCAGGATGTAGGGGACCCAGATCGAGTGGAAGGGGTAATAGAGCAGAGTCGGGTAGACGGCATAGTCGACGAGGTACGGCAGGGCGCCGTAGCCCAGTCCGTCCACCGGACCTGGCAGGCCAACGCCGGGACCGAAGCCGGGACCACCCACAGGACCGGGCGGATTGCCGCCGGGACCGAAGCCGGGGCCGCCCACGGGGCCGGGCGGATTGCCGCCGGGACCGAAGCCGGGGCCGCCCACGGGACCGGGCGGATTGCCGCCAGGACCGAAGCCGGGGCCTCCGAAGCCGGGACCGCCCGACGGGCCACCAGCAGGACTCGTCGTACCCAGGCCGGCGGCGCGGACATCCGCGATCGGCCCCTGGCTCAAGGCTTGCAGCATGCTTCCGGCCAGGGCCTGGGGGATCTTCTGCGGCAGGGCGGACTGCAGATCATGGATCGAAATGGGCGACTGACCGGGCTGCGCCAGGGCGTTGCCCTGGGGTTGCGCCTGGGGCGGCGGGGCGTCCGTCCTCAAGTTGAGAGGCGCCGGCTGTTCGCCGGACGTGAACGCCCGGGGGATGATGGCCGCCTGCGAGTCGTCGACAGGGCGCACTTGAGGCTGGGGAGGAGCCGAATCGGAGGGGCTGGTGGCGGGCGGTGCGCTGGGTCCGCACCCGACCAGTGACATAGCAAGGGAGAAGGCGCCGAGGTTGTACCAAAGGCGTGCAGATTGACGTCTCACGAGAGAACCTCCTTCGAGGGCTTCCTCTTGCTGAGCAACACCCAGCACGTTAATCCTGCTTGCCCCCAAACACAACGCTCGCTCTTCGGCTTGGTGACGCCATCAGCGACCAGCCGAGGATTTACATCAGGCGCCCTGTGGGCGTTTGACCCATCGCTGATCAAGACCGGCAAAGGTTTTACTCGCCCGACTGGCATCCCGCCCATACATTCCGCCTGAGAGGGGTACAAAGCTACCGAACGTCCGGTTCTCGGGGAGGAGTCTGCATGCTCTCGGCTCGTTACGCCGCTTTTGGTAGATGGATCATCCGGCATCGCGGCTGGGTGGTCGCCTTCTGGCTCCTGCTCATGGCAGTCGCCTCCCTGGGATCCACCCGGGTGACCCAGGTCCTGTCCGGGGGATCCGGCTCGGTGCCCGACAGCCCCTCGCAGCGGGTCGAGGCCCTCCTGCACCGCGAGTTCGCCAATCCCTACACCCATCTGGTGGCGGTCGTCGTCTCGAGCCGTGAGCATACGCTCGATTCCGCCGAGTTCCGCCTGGCCGTCGACGACCTCAAGGCCGAGCTCCAGGGTCAGAAGGAAGTCGCCCGGGTCCTGGGGCCCGGCGATCAAGCCCCCATGCCCCTGCGCTCCGAGAAGGGCGATCGCGCCGTGCTGCTCCTCGGCCTCAACGCCAAGGGCGCCAACGACGCGCTGAACATGGTGCCGCGGATCCGGGAGGTCGCGCACGCGGTGCAGGCCCAGCATCAGGGGGACGACCCCAGCCTGAAAGTGGCGGCCACCGGCATGCCGGCCGTGCTCTACGACATCAACCGCTACAGCAGCGACGACACCTCCCGGGCCGAGGGGCGCCTCATCCCCTTGACCCTCTTGGTTCTGCTCTTTGCCTTCGGAGGCCTGGTCGCCGCGGGTCTGCCGCTCCTGGTCGGGGTCGCCGCGACGGTCCTCACCCTGGGCCTGACCTACGTGCTCGCCCAGACGCTGGAGCTCTCCATCTACGTGCAGAACGTGGCGAGCATGATCGGTCTGGCGGTCGGCATCGACTACTCGCTCCTGATGGTCCACCGCTTCCGGCTGTCGCTCGAGCGCCACCAGGACACGAACGAGGCCGTCACGGAGACCATGGCGACCGCGGGTGTGGCCATCACCTTCTCGGGGCTCACGGTCCTCATCGGCCTCGGGGCCATGTGGTTCACCCCTCTGCTCGATACCCGATCGGTCGGACTGGGTGGCCTCCTGGTCGTCATCGTCTCGGTGCTCCTGGCCCTGACCCTACTGCCGGCCGTGCTGTCGATGCTGGGGCCCAGGATCGACGCACCCAAGCGCCTGACCAACTGGATGCTCGCCAAGGCAAACCGTCGTCAGTGGGAGCGGTGGGTCCGCTACATCCTCGAGCGCCCGTGGCGCGCGACGCTCGCGAGCCTCGTCCTCTTGCTCGCGCTGGCCGCTCCCTTGCTCAAGCTGGAGCTCGGGTATCCGGACACGGAGCTCTTCCCGCCCTACATGGAGTCGGTGCAGGGGGTCGATGCCCTCAAGGAGATGGGCATGACCGGGGCGCTCATCCCGATCTATGCCATCGTCAAGGACCCCGATGCGCCGGTGCTCGGCCTCAAGAACCTTCCGGCCCTCTTGAAGCTCAGCGCCGACCTGAAGTCTAACCCGCTCATCGCCTCGGTCGCGAGCCCCGTGGACCTCGCCCCGGGCATCACCCCGCTCCAGTACGCCATGCTCTATCAGAACCCCACGGCGGCCCTCGGGCGCTATCCCCTCATCAAGGAGATGTTCGTCAGCCGCGATCGCCACATGGCCCTCTTCCAGGTCATTCCCAAGCGTTCGGTGGACCTGCCGGCCCTGCGCAAGTTCGCAAGCGAGCTCGCCAAGCGCGAGATGCCCAAGGGCCTGGAGTTCATGGTCGGCGGCACGCCCACCTATTACAACGACCACGAGGGCTCGGTGGTCGGCACCTTCCCCTACGTGGCGGGCTTCATCGTGCTCACGACGCTGGTGATCATGGCGATCGCCTTCCGCTCGATCCTGGTCCCCCTCAAGGCGGTGGTCATGAACCTCATGTCCGTGGGCGCCGGCTGCGGGGCGGTGGTCGCCGTCTACGAGCTCGGCTGGGGCAGGGCGATCTTCGGCATGGGGCACGTCCACGAGGCGATGCCCGTGCCGGTGCTCATCTTCTCCATGCTCTTCTGCATCGTCTTCGGCCTCTCGATGGACTACGAGGTCTTCCTCATGAGCGCCATCAAGGAATCCTACGACGCGCACGGAGACAACACCCGGGCGGTCATCGAGGGCACCTGCGGCACCGCGCGCCTCATCTCGAGCGCGGCCCTCATCATGGTGGCGGTGTTCGGGGCCTTCGCCTGGGCGGACTTCGTCATCGTCAAGATGCTCGGCCTGGGGCTCGCCGTCGCGGTCCTGGTGGACGCCACCGTGATCCGGCTGGTGCTGTTGCCGGCCTTCATGAAGCTCGCGGGGCGGGCGAACTGGTATCCGGGCGATCGTACCGCCAAGCTGACGCCCCAGCAGGAACCCGCGAACGTCTAGACGAAAGGGCCGGATGCCTGAGGCATCCGGCCCTTTCGCTTCAACCGACTAGAACGGCCACCACCAGGCCTTGACGGGCTCCTTGTGCGGGCGCTTGAAGTAGGCGCGTCCGCCCACCACCGCGACGAGCTCCCAGCCGTCCTTGCCCAGATCCTGCAGGCGCTTGCCGTCCATCCCGCTCATGACGGCGTTGGCCACCACGCCGGGCAGCCCGTCCACGCCGCCCGTGACGAAGGTCTCGATGCGGTAGTCCCACTTCTGACCCTCATAGGGCTCGGGCTTCGGTTCGGACTTCGGGTCGTCGGCAAAGGCTGGCAGAGCGGCGCTCAGGACGAGGAGCGAAACGATGAGAAGGCGCTTCAT
The DNA here is from genome assembly GCA_036704085.1 of Stenomitos sp. GTDB lineage: Bacteria > Cyanobacteriota > Sericytochromatia > S15B-MN24 > UBA4093 > DATNQJ01. Next base: position 712 of record DATNQJ010000092.1, on the reverse strand, counting down.
GAGATCTCCTTAGACTAGGGCAGCTTGTAGTCTGGCGGCAGCGAGATGGGCCCGGTGCCCGTGCGCGGGCGGTTCCGGCCCAGGCGCTCGTGGGCCTCGACGAAGTGGTCCATGGCGATCGCCGAGTACGTCGAGATGTCCAGCGACATGGCAGCCGCCGCCACGATCTCGGCCAGTTTCTTGGCCTTGCCCGTCCCGACGCAGCCCAGCATCTCGAGCGCCGCCTTCTGGCTCGGCAGGCCCGTGCCGCCACCGATGGTCGCCACCACCACGCTCGGCAACATCACCCCGAAGTACATGCCCTCGTCCGTGAGCCGGAAATTGATCTGGCCCTGGCTCGACTCGGGCACGGTGGCGATGTCCTGGCCGGTCGCCGTGAAGAGGGCCGCCACCACGTTGGCGAAGTTCACGTTGCAGCCGAGCATGTGGGCGGCCCAGGTGGGGCCGACGCCGGCGACCAGGGCCTCGAAGAGATCCTCGGGCGAGACCCGGAGGACGCGCTGCATGACGTCCCGCTTGAGGTGCACCTCGGCCACCACGCGCTTGCCTCGCAGGCTCGTGGTGTAGGTCATGGCGTTGACCTTCTTCTCGGCTCCCAGCTGCGAGTCGACGTACCAGTCGATGAACTGGATGCCCGTCTCGCGGGGGAATTCCAGTTGAATCCAGTGGCATGCGGCCCAGCTGCACTTCATGACCATGTTGGCGCCGTAGG
>DATNQJ010000091.1:0-5640 GCA_036704085.1 Stenomitos sp. | reverse complement strand
ATCAAGGAAGGCGAGCGCTTCGCCGTCCTCACCGACATCCAGGGCATCGAGGATCACCTCGGCGACATGGACTTCAAGGTGACGGGCACCCGCGACGGCATCACGGCCCTCCAGATGGACATCAAGATCCACGGCATCTCGCTGGAGATCATGGAAGTGGCGCTGGAGCAGGCTCGCAAGGGCCGTCTGTTCATCCTCGACAAGATGCTGGCGGCGATCCCCCGTCCCCGCACGGAGCTGTCGCCCTTCGCGCCGCGCATCCTCACGCTCAAGATCAACCCCGACAAGATCGGCACGCTCATCGGCCCCGGCGGCAAGATGATCAAGCGGATCGTCGAGGAGACGGGCGTCAAGATCGACATCGAGGACGACGGCTCGGTCTTCATCACCACCTCGGACGCCGATGCGGCGAACGCGGCGGTGGCGTGGGTCAACCGCCTGACCAAGGAGGTCGAGGTCGGCACGGTCTACAAGGGCAAGGTCACCCGAATCCTCAACTTCGGCGCCTTCGTCGAGATCATGCCCGGCAAGGAAGGCCTGGTCCACATCTCGCAGCTCGCCCCCGAGCGCGTGGCGAAGGTCGAGGACGTGGTCAAGGTCGGCGATGAGATCGTGGTCAAGGTGGTCGAGATCGACAACCAGGGCCGCGTGAACCTCACCCGCAAGGGCGTGGCCCCGGAAGAGGCCGAAAAGGTCGGCGCCGCCAAGTAGGCGCTGCGAACCCAGGGGAGGCCTTCGGGCCTCCCCTTTTTTTGGCGCTACTTCCCAACGTCGATGAAGCCGTCGTGGTCGAGGTCGAGGTGGTTGAGGAGGATGGCCTTGAAGAAATCGTCCCCCACCTTGCGATCGAGCTCCCGGGTGCTGATGCGCCCGTCGCCGTCCGTGTCGAGGTACTTCAGGTGCTGGGCACCGATTTGCTCCTGCCGCTTGAGGCTCGGGTTGACCGAGATGGCGTCGTCCCCGTCCAGGTCGTAGCGCTGGAGGGCGAAGTCCGCCAGTTGCTCGGCCTTGAGCTGGTCTACCAGGCTCATGGACGAGCGATCGCCCGATCCCAGCAGTCCATTGGTCAGCTCGTCGCGGGTCACGCGCCCATCGTTGTTGGCGTCCAGCTCCTCGAAGCGCGCGGACTGTTGCTTTTCCTGCCACTGGGCCAAGGCCGCCGGTATCCGGGGCCTGAAGCCGGACATGGCCGCCTGGGAGGGGGTGTTCACGAAGTTGAAAAAAGCCATGGGCTGCCTCCTTGATCTAATAACGACCAGTCGTACATGAGTCGTTATTCCCGGAAGGCAACGGGAGCACTCGCTGGGATCGGTTAAATCTCCATTGGGATTTCGATCCCCACGAGGGCCATCCGGGCCTTAAAAGCCGCCGTCTCACGCCATGGAAAAGGGCCTCCCCGACGTCGGGGAGGCCCGGATCTTGGCCCGTGGGAGTCGCGCGGGCTAGGGCGTTGCGCGCCGCTGGCGTTCGGCGATGATCGCCTGAGCCTCCTGATCCAGGGCTTGCAGCTTGGTCTCGGCCTGGGGATCCGTCGGCAGGGCTTCGATGAGCGGCTGGGACTCCTGGTAGATCCGCATGGTCCGGGTTTCGAGCTGACGATCGCTCCACTGCGCAAGCGGCGTCCCCTTGGCGGGCGGCTCCTCCTGCGGCAACAGGCCAAAGAGCTCGGAGATGCGGGAGACCAGACTCCGGACCTGGTTCGAGCCCTCGGCGTCCGGTTTCTGACGCAACTGACCCAAGAGCGTATTGACCTGGTCGGCCAACGTCGTGATCTCCTGGCGGACGGCCGCCTGGTACGGGCTGGAGTCGCCCGGCGTGAGCTGCCCGTAGAGCTGGCTCAGCTGAGCGCGGGCCGCCGCCTGCTTGACGGGGTTGCCCAGGTCGTTGACGGCCTGTTCGATCTGGGTGAAGGCGTTGGTCGCGATCTGGGCCTGTTGGGGCGACAAGTCGTGGGGACGGCGGTAGGCCTCGACCTTTCCGATGGCCTCGTGGACCTGCTGGATCTGGGCGGCCAGGAGGTCCATCCGGGCCTGCGCCTCGGCGGCCTTCTGCGGATCGTTGAGGGCCGGCACCAGGGCGTCCATTTCCTTGACCAGCGCGCTTTCCCGGCTGCGCAGGTCGAAGACGGCGGTGGCCTGGCTCATCAGGACCGGATCCTTGTGGTTGGCGATGCTCGGATCCGCCAGGTGGTTGTAGAGCACCACGAGCTTGGCGTGGGCCTCGTCGCGCTTGGTGGGATCGGAGAGGGCCTGGACCTGCGCGTTGATCTGCTTGAAGGTCTCGCCCACCACCTGGGCCTCGGCGGGCGACAGGTTTTCGGGCATGTGGTAGGACTGGACCTCTTTGAGGACCCCTTCGACCTCGCTGATCTGCGTGTCGAGCAGGTTGAGGCGCGCCTGGGCCTCGGCGGCCTTCTGCGGATCCCCCAGGTCCTGGATGAGCTGGGTCTTCTCGGCGGCGAGCGACACCTCGCGCTGGGCTAGGCCCTGGACCGTCGCCGTCTGGTTGGCCTGCGCGAGCTGCATGCGGGCCCGGTCGGCAACGGCGCTCGGCGACTGGCTCGCCTGGTTCATCTCGTAGAGGGTGGTGGCCATGGGGCTCACCTGGCTGTTGTCGACGCCCTGTGGCTGCGTCTGGGCCTTCTTGGGGTCGCCCTTGTCCATCTGGGCCTTGAAGGAGTCCTTCCAGGCCAGGGGCAAGAGCGAGAGGATCTTCTCCTGCTGGAACTTGGGCATGTTCACCCACTGATCCGGGGTGACGGCGGTGTCGGTCTCGGCCCACACCGGCACGCCCGAGGGGTGCAGCTTGATGAGGACCGACTGGCCCTGGTCATCGACGCCGGGATGGTGCCCGAAGTTGAGGTCCACCTTGGAGGTGGGGCCGCCCCAGGTCTTGCCGGTGTCGGGCGGCGGTAGGGTGGGGCGGGTGGAGGGCTGCTGGGGGGCGGTGACGCCGCCGCCGGACTGGACGGGCTGCTGCGGACGCGCCGGGCCCGTGGCGCCGATGGATGCGGCCTGGAAGATCTCGATGTTGCCCATTGGAGCAGTGCCTCCCAATCGATTGCTAACAATGGAATTATCCCCTTTACGCAGCCCCTGCTTGATAAAAACTTCAAAAAATCCGTGTTAAATGCTCGTTTGATTCGCCTCCACAGGCGCGCTGCAAGGGACGCCTCCGGGGGATTTGCGGTAGAATGGGGCGATGGATGGCCCGGAGCGGCGAGCCCGCGCCGTGAGCCCCGACTAGCAAGGAACGGTGGGCATGGAACAGAAGCACGTGTTGTCGAACGGAGTGCGCGTCCTCATGGAGGAGATCCCGCACGTTCGCTCGGCGTCGGTCGGGTTCTGGATCGACACGGGGTCCAAGAACGAGACGCCCGAGATCAACGGGATTTCGCACTTCATCGAGCACATGCTCTTCAAGGGCACGCACACCCGCTCGGCCCTCGAGATCGCCCGCACCCTCGAGGACAAGGGCGGCGCCCTCAACGCCTTCACCGACAAGGAGCAGACCTGCTTCTACGCCCGGGTGCTCGACACCGAGGTGGCGCTCGCCATCGATCTGCTCTCGGACATGGTCCTGCACCCCGCCCTCGATCCGGCCGAGCTGAAGCGCGAACGCCAGGTGGTGCTCGAAGAGATCAAGATGTACGAGGACACGCCCGACGAGCTCGTGCAGGACCTCTTCAACCTCGTCTTCTTCAAGGATCACCCGCTCGGCATGCCCATCGCCGGCACCCGTACCACCATGCGCGGCGTCTCGCGCCAGGACGTGCTCGACTACCTGGATCGCTTCTACACCCCGGACCGGATCGTGGTCGCGATCGCCGGCCGCTTCGACCCTTCCGCCGTGCTCGATCAGCTCGAGCGCACCATCGGGCGCCTGGAGCGCCCGGCGACGCGCCTCATCGAGGTGCCGCCCGTGCCGCAGTCGGCCATCAAGGTCAAGTACAAGGACATCGAGCAGGCGCACGTGTGCCTCGGCACCGAAGGGGTGGCCATCTCCAACCCCGATCGCTACGTCGTCACCATCCTGGACGCGGTGCTGGGCGGCGGCATGAGCTCGCGCCTCTTCCAGGAGGTCCGCGAGAAGCGCGGCATGGCCTACTCCATCTCGAGCTACGAGATCATGTACGAGAACGCGGGCGTCTTCGGAGTCTACGCCGGCTGCTCGCCCAAGCACCTCGACGAGGTCATCCGCCTCTCCCTCGAGGAGCTCGACAAGGCCAAGGGCGGCGACATCACCGAGGACGAGCTGCAGCGCACCAAGGACCAGCTCAAGGGCGGCATGCTCCTGAGCCTGGAGACGCCGCGCAACCGCATGAGCCGCATGGCCCGCAACGAGCTCTCCTTCGGTCGGCTCATCACCCCCGAGGAGATCCTGACCGAGATCGACCGCGTGACGGTGGCCGACCTCACCCGGGTGGCCCGCCAGATCTTCGACACCAAGACGCTCACGGCCACGGTGGTCGGCCCCACCCGCAAGCTCAAGCTCCCGGGGCTGGTGGCATGAGCCACGAGGTCGTCACGGTTCGGTTCCAGCGCCTGAGCGAGCAGGCGATCGCCCCCCGCATCAGCCAGCCCGGCGACGTGGCGGCGGATCTGCACGCGGCCGCCGCCACCGTCATCCCCGCCCGGGGCCGGGCCCTGGTCGCGACCGACCTGGCGCTCGAGCTGCCGCCGGGCTTCCGCGCCCGCATCCACTCGCGCTCCGGCCTCTCGCTCAAGCATGGGATCGAGGCGGGGGCGGGCCTCATCGACAACGCCTACCGCCACCCCATCGGGGTGTTGCTCTACAACTTCTCGGACGAGGACTTCGCGGTCCGGCCCGGCGATCGCATCGCCCAGATCTGCATCGAGCGCTATCACGAGCCGCGGTTCGTCGAGGCCGAGAGCGTTCAGGCGACCGAGCGCACCGTCGGCTGGGGGTCCTCGGGAGTCTAGCGCCCGCCCGGGCATCTTAGGAGCCACTATGCAGCCACCACGCATCAAGGTCGCCGTCGCCGGAGCCGCCGGCAAGATGGGACTCGAGGTCATCCGGACCGTCGCGCTCCAGACCGACATGGATCTCGTCGGAGCCGTGGACCCCAACCGCGAGGGCGAGGACATCGGCTTCGTCGTGTCGGGAGCGCCCCTGCACGTCACCTGCGTCCCGCGGGTCCAGGACCTCACGGACGACATGCGTCCCGACGTGCTGGTGGACTTCACGACCCCCTCGGTGGTCAAGGCGAACGCGGTCGCGGCCCTCGAGATGGGCATTCGCCCGGTGGTCGGCACCACGGGCATGACCACCAACGACCTGCAAGAGCTCGACGATCTGGCCCGCGCCAAGGGGCTGGGTATGTTGGTGGCCCCCAACTTCGCCATCGGCGCCATCCTCCTGATGAAGTTCGCCCAGCAGGCCTCCCGCTACTTCGCCAACGCCGAGATTATCGAGTTGCACCACAACCAGAAGGCCGACGCCCCCTCGGGCACGGCCATCAAGACCGCCGAGCTGATGCTCAAAGAGCGCGATCGCTTCGGCCTCGGCAACGCCCCCGAGACCGAGAAGCTCGAAGGGGCGCGCGGGGCGGACCTCGAGGGCATCCGCATCCACAGCGTCCGCCTGCCGGGCCTGGTGGCCCACCAGGAGGTGCTGTTC
>DATNQJ010000090.1:0-4767 GCA_036704085.1 Stenomitos sp. | reverse complement strand
CAATCCGCAACCGGCAGGCGATGGGAGGTGATCGGAAGTGGTTAGGGTGCCGGGGGAAAGAGAATTGTGCCGAAAGCCCTTCCCCTTAAGGAAACGCGCGCGGTTCTATGTTTGTCAAGGGTCGTCTATGGCCCGCAAATCAACCGGGGTGTCCTTCATTCGGTCATGTCGTAGGTTGTACCGTGCGGCAAGCGCCGCGCGCAACCTCGCCTGACTTCGAGCGCGACACTCGCCAACCCCTTCGTGGAGCCCTAGCCGCAAAGGTGGAGGTTCTGCATCGACCAGCTCGGAGGGAATTCCAGTCCCGGATCAGGCTTCCCCGGCCTTGTGCCCCTTCCGCCTCGCCATCAGATCCACGGTCACCAATGCCACTGTCAGTAGCAGGAAGAACAGACTGATCGGCTTGGTGACGAAGGTCAGAAAGCCGCTTGTGGACATCATCAGCGCCTGGCGGAGCGACTGCTCGATCCGCTCGCCCAGAACCACACCCAGTACCACAGAAACCGTCGGAAACCCCAGCCAGCGCATGATCAGCCCCAAGATCCCGAATCCCAGCACCAACCCGACGTCCGAGAGATTGCTGTTGAGCGCGAGCGCCCCGACGCACGCGAAAACGAGGACGACTGGCATGAGAAAGGTCAGGGGAACCCGTAGGATCTGGATGAACAGCCCCACTGCAGGCAGATTGAGGATCAGCAGGATGACGTTGGCGAGATACATGGAGGCGATAGCCGTCCACATCAGGGTCGCCTGCTCGACCATCAGGTTTGGGCCGGGCCGCAGCCCGTACATTAGCAGCACGGTCAGGAGCACGGCCGTCGTCCCCGACAGCGGGATCCCCAGGGTCAGCAGCGGAATCAGCGCGCCCCCGGTTGAGGAGTTGTTAGCGGTCTCACAGGAGGCCAGGCCCTCGATGGCCCCCTTGCCAAACTTCTCAGGGGTCTTGGAGATCCGCTTCTCCAGGCCATAGGCCAAGAAGGACCCGAGGGTGGCGCCAGCTGCCAGGACGCCGGTGAGGAATCCGACGAAGGTGCCCCGGACAATCGGCCAGGCGGACTGCCGCCATTCCTCGATCGTAGGGATCCAGCGTCCGGCGTCCATCTTCTGGGAGTCTTCCCGGCCTTTCGTCATGACGAGGTAGTCCAGGACCTCATTCACGCCGAACAGCCCGATGATGACGATCACATCGTCGATGCCGTCCAACAGCTCCGGAATGTCGAAGGCGAATCGCGCAACACCGGTCTGCAGGTCGGTGCCGATCGTGGCGAGCAGGAGCCCCACCACCACGCCGGTGAGCCCCTTGAGCGGGGACTCGCTCACCAGCGTCGAGGCCAGCACCAAGGCGAACAGCATCAACGAGAAGTACTCTGCCGGACCAAACCGGAGCGCGAATTCGGCTAGCGGCTTGGCGATCAGCATGAGGCCCACAACCGACAGCGTCCCGCCGATGAAAGAGCCCACCTGGGCGATAACCAACGCCACCCCGCCCCGCCCCTGCTTGGCCATCTGGTAGCCGTCCACGGCTGTCATCACCGAGGAGGCCTCGCCGGGGATGTTGACCAGGATGGAGGTGAGCGCGCCGCCGTACATCGCGCCGGCGTAGATCCCGAGCATCATGACCAGTGTCGAGGTCGGGTTGATCACGAATGCCACGGGGATCAGGAGGGCCGTGGTTGCCGTCGGCCCGATCCCGGGGAGGATTCCGACGATCGTCCCCAGCAGGCAGCCGACCAGGCAGGCCAAGAGATTGGCCGGGCTGATGGTCTGAACAAATCCGTTCAGGAGCAGACCCAGGGTCTCCATCGTCCATGCCTTTCAGGCCATCGTGCGCATCGTCAGAACGAGGGCAGTAACTTGAGTGGCACGTTCAGCAGGAACGCAAATAGGAGGTAGATCGTCAAGGTTGAGCCCAACGCCACCGTCACGTTCAGCCCCCAACGGCGTTCCCCCTTCAGCCGGAAGCAGGTCAGGAGCAGGCCAAGGGTGCTCACAACGAATCCAAGCCAGGGGATCAGGGCCACGTAGAGGGCCAGCAATCCGACGATCGGCAGGAAGCTGTGTGCCAGCAGTTCTCTGGTCACCTTCGCCCCGCCGGCCCTCGGCCTGGCAAGCATAAGGGCGATCGAGAATCCTGCCAGGATACACGCGAGAGTCATGGGATACATCTTCGGTCCCATCACATCGGCGGCGGCCGTCTCCGGAAGTTGCCAGGAGGCAATCACGACCACGATCGACACCAGGAGGAGCACTCCTCCTGCCACGCGATCTTGGCTCCACATCATCACTTCCCTCGCACTCTCATCGTTCGCGGCGCTCGCGCGTTTGACCGAAGACAGAGGGAGACGTGGGCTCCCCGAAACGTGGCCTTAGAGAGCCCACCTCTCCGCATCCTGCCACAGCCGAGGATCGGCCATGCATTACTTCCCCAGCATCCCCAGGGTGCCCATCAGCTCCCGGAACTCCACGTTGTCTCGCTCCAACTCCTTGGCGAACTGGTCGCCGGGCATAAACTCGTCCACGAGCTCGTTCTTGACCAGGGTTTCCTTCCAAGTCTTGGTCTGGACCATTTGTGCGAATTTCTTGTTCCAGTACTCATACGCCTGCTTGGACATCTCGGGTGGGCCAAAGATCCCCCGCCAGTGGACTAGGACCACATCGAGTCCCAATTCCTTCCAGGTGGGCACGTCCTTGAACCGCTCCAGCCGCTGGGCGGAGGAAACCGCGAGGGGCCGCAGTTTGCCTGCATCGATCTGGGCGATCAGCTCGGAGATGCTCGTGGAGCCGAGGGGAATGTGTCCACCCAGGAGCTGTGTCCCAAGATCCCCGGCCCCTCGGAAGGCTACGACATTCATCTTCGCGATGTCGACTCCCTTGGCTTTGGCGGGAATCACGATGTTGAGGTAATCAGTCGCCGGCGGCGCGGTGCCGATCCCGAACGACACTGACTTCGGATCTTTCTTGAGGCTGTCGAGGACGTCTTTGGCGGTCTTGAACGGCGAATCCGCCCGGACCACCCAGATCTCGTACTCGCCCGTCAGGCGGACGACTGGAGTCATGTCCTTCAGCGTGTGCTTGGTCGTGCCCTTCAGCGGGTTCAGGAGTACCCGGTTGGTGTTGATGGCGAGGTAGTAGTCGCTGCCCTTCTTGGTAACCATGTAGGCCACCGCCGCGTTGCCGCCGCCGGCGCCCTTGTTCACCACCGAGAAGGGCTTATCGGCCAGCTTCTCCTGATTGAAGACCATTTCGATCATGCGGGCGTGGAGGTCCAAACCTCCGCCCGGATCGCCGGCCGCCACCAACTCGATCGGCTGGGTCGGGTAGCCTTGCGCCCATCCCGGGAGCGGCGCCGCTAGCAGGGCCGCCAGAATAAACAGGTAGAGTGTCGCTCGTCGTCCCATGGTCATCCTCCTGTGAGTCAGGTTGTGCGATGCCCCAAGCCATGGCCGAGCTGGAAGCGCGCCACCCCAGCTCGCCACCTACCTCTTCACTAACCCGAACTCGGCCGCGACCGTGGCGTAGTCCTGAACGGTCTTCGTCACGAACGGCCGCAGCTCCGCGCCGATGAGCGAGAACGGGAGTAACCCGTGCGCCTCTCGTAGCCCCGCATATCCCGGCGTGGCCACCATCCCGCGGAAGGTGTCCGCCCACCAGCCGTAATCGGACTCTGCTACCTTCGGCCCCATGTAGAAGCCGCGGACGATCGGCCAGGAGACCGGAACCCCTTGCTCCTTTGCGGTTGGGACGCCCGCCAGCTTGCCGGGCAGGCGCTGCTCCGAGAGGGTCGCCAGTAGACGGATCTTGCCGGCCTCCAGTAGAGCCAGCCCCTCTCCGATGTCGCCCGTCACCACCTGCACATGACCGCCCTGCATCGCGATAAAGGCTTCCCCGCCCCCCTCGAACGACACGTACCGCATCCGTTTCGGACTCAGGCCGGCGGCCCGGAAGACGAGCGCGGCCTTCATCCAGTCCTGCCCGCCAATGGTGCCGCCGACCCCGAACACAACCCCGGCCGGGTCTCGCGTTATCGCCATCACCAGATCCTTCAGGCTCCGGAACGGCGAGTCGGGTCGCACCGCGATCGCGCCGCAATCGGCCGCGATCGCGGCCAGCCACCTCACGTCGGCTTCCGTGTATTGGCCGAACTTCCCCTGGGCGAGATTGAGGAGCGATCCACTGGAGAAGGCGATGATCGCGTTACCGTCGCCGGGCCGCTGCGACACGATCGCGCTGTAAGCCACCGCCCCGACGCCACCCGGCATGTGCGTCACCTGCATGGGACTCCGCGTGAGCTTGCCGTTCAGCAGCGCGGTCCGCACGAGTTGGCAGGTGAGGTCGAAGCCGCCGCCCGGCTTTGCGGGCGCGATGCACTCCGGCTTGTCCGTGCGTGGGCTCGCAGGCTGTGGCCAGAGGGCCAGCGCGAGGCTGATCAGCACGCCGGCGGCGAACGGCGATCCTCTCATGTTCTCCCGCCTCCGGGTGGGTACAACCACCGAGGACATCCGATCGTTGGAGACGGCCCCCGTTGGACCCGACTGGAGCGTCCCGCGATGCCCGTGAGGACGGCCTGGACTGTTGCGCGCCGAGTGGGCTATCATTCGTGCGGGCCAGGCCTGTCGCAAGGACGCCGTCAGCCACTTTTCCACGTTCCAGGCTAGAGGCTCCACCTTTCAATTTCCTTTCAGCCGGGCATGGATTCGTCGCCATGCGCATTTTGCTGGTCGAAGATCACCCCGAACTAGCGCGATGGATCGCCAAGGCCTTCCGTTC
>DATNQJ010000089.1:0-7635 GCA_036704085.1 Stenomitos sp. | reverse complement strand
CGTGTCGAGCCAGTCCGCGGCGGTCTGGCGGCTCGCGCTGCGCATCTCGACCAGGCGGATGTCTGCGACCGTTCGACCGATGACGAGGCCATGCTCATGGGCCAATCCGTCGGCATCCTGGAGGTTCTTCAGCTGGACCAGGACGGTCTGGCGTTCCACGAGTCCGGCCTTGCGAGCGGCAGCCATGCTGGTCGCGAAAGAGCCGCTCGTCTGCGGTCCGTAAGGCGGAACCGTTCCGCAGCCGGCCAGCATGGCCAGGGTCGAGGCGAGGGTCAGGGAGCGCAGCAGTACGGGGGTCATGGTGTTCTTTCTCTGAAACCCTACCGGGTGGGGGTCGCTGGCGGCAGGACTTGGCCCGATTGAGCCTCAACCAGGACCCGGCGTCCTGCCTGCTTCAGTTCGGCGACCAGGAAAACGGGGTTCGAGCCACTCGCCGGCATGGCAAGCAAAAGCTGGAACGCCTCCCCGTCGACCCGGCCCGAGTCGAGGGCTGCTTGAAGTACCTGCGGAGCAGAGAGGTAGGCGGTTATCGGCAGTGGGGTCCCCACCCTGGCCCGTTCGAAGGAGAGGTTGTTGCCGGCAACGGTGATCGTCATGGCCTTCCGCCCTTGGCTGAAGGTGTAGGCGTACTGGGTACCACCGGCCTTGCGGCCCAACCGATCGACATTCGTAGCCTGTGCCCCAGTCAGCCTGGCCTTGGCATCCCAACGCGTCGCCTCGCGGGTGGCCAGATGAAGAAAGACGTCGAAATCTCCTGAGCGCTCTTCGGGGGCCAAGGGGCGATCGGGCGGAAGCGAGGGGCCGAAAAGCCCGTCAGCCTGCATCGACGCACCAGACGGCGAGGCCCCGGGCACGAACGCGCCACAGCCCGTCAGGATTAGCATGGCTGGGAGAACCCAGGCCATTCGAGTGAAGCGTTTCATGCTGCAAACGTCCTTCTTGTCTATTGATCGCCCGAAATCGCCTTCGGCATGCCCTTCGCGGCCTCGATCCAGTTCGCCACGGTTGCTTGCGACGGGGTGTTGGCAACGAACTGGGGCTTGAAGGCATTGGCGATGCCGACCCGTTCGGCGAGGTTGTCAGCCCGACGCTGGGCCAACTCCTTGACCGACGAGACGCCAACGGCAGCCAGCAAGTTGCTCTGGCGGGGGCCAATGCCCTTGATCCTCATGAGCTCGACTTTCTGTGCCCAAGCCAGCACGAGCTTATAGGGAATGTCCGCCTTCTGTGCGAGGTCCTGGCGCTGGCGTCGGGTCGCGGTCGCTTCCTGGAGCTTCTGCGTGGTGGTCACCCCCGCCTGCCGAAGCTTGACCCCATAGACGGGCCCGATACCCATCACCGCCTCGATCTTGTAGGCACCGTCCGCTTCCGCCTCATCCGACTCGACGGCCACCACAGGGGTGAAACTCGACGCGCCACACCCTCCCAGGGCACCAGCAGCCAAAACAAGCAGCAAACCTAAAGTCGGGAGCGATCGCATGGGGCATTCTCCTGAACGTTGAACCGGGGTTAGCCTATCCATAACCCTATCGAGCCGGCGTGCCGGGCACTTGTTGGGGACACGGCCCCCCTCCGTGACGCGCAAGCGGCGGGGAGGCGCTCGTCGTGCTGATTTCGGGTTCGAGTTAAGAATCGGCGCGCCAGGTTAAGATCCGATGAAGGCAGCCCAGCGCGCCCCTCGCCCCCTATTGCCGCCGGGGATGAGGATTGACACTGATCCCGTCAGCGTCTAAGGTGTCTTTAATGATCCTCGTTAGGTGAGGCGTCTGAAGAGACACAGGCCACTGCCCGGAAAGGTCGAAAGACCCCAATGGGTAGACCAGGTTCCGCCGAATTAAGGCGATACCTAAGGTGGCTGAGGGATCCCCTCTACGCTCTTCAGTGCCGAAGCTCTACGAAAGGGGATGAACCGGGCCTCCATGCCCCGCTGCGCCTTCGGCGCGGCCATCCCCATGCCATGCGGCAGTGGGGCTTTTTTTGTTGCAGGAAAGGAGGTGATCGTCGATGGACCCTGGCAGTCCGAATCCTGGCCGAAGTCGTTTTGCAGCAGTCCTCGGAGGTCACCATGCTCCGTCCATCGACGGGGATAGCCGTGTCGTGGCTATCTTCACCCTTTCCTTGCCGTCCTCTGCACCGGAGGCTCGGCTTCCTTAGTACCGCGATCGCCTTATCGGCGGGCCTACTCGGTCAACCGGCTCGGGCGTCCGGCGCCTTCGTCACCGACGAGGCCAGCCTCGTCGACTACCACGCGGGTCAACTCGAATCCTGGGTCAAGCTGGGCCCTGGAAGCGACGAGTTCTGGATCTTACCCGCCCTTCAACCCGTCCGGAACCTGGAGCTCACCTTGGGTGCCATGACTCGGCAGACGGCGGCCATGGGGACCCACGGCATCGCCTTTCAAGCCAAGTCGCTCCTGATGCCCGTTACCCCCGGGGGCTGCGGTGTTGGCCTTGCCCTGGGCGGAGCGACCGTCTCTGGCCAGAACACGCTCTACGCTTACCTTCCCTTCAGCGTCTCCCTGATGGGCGATCGCCTGGCGCTTCACCAGAACCTCGGCTGGGTCCATGGCGGCCAAACCGCACCAGCGGATGCCATGACCTGGGCGTTGGCGGGGCAGGTGCGCCTGAGCGATCGGGTCGAGTGGCGGGCGGAGGCTTATGGGGACACCCGGAGCCAGCCTAGCTACCAAACCGGCTTGCGCTGGTGGTTATGGCCGGAGCGCCTCCAACTGGACGGGATTTTCGGGTTAACGTCGGGACCCGGGGGATGGTGCGTCATTGGCCTGAACATCTATCCACCCGCTTGGGCTGCGATGCCAGCGGCTCCTGGGCTCGTCCTGCACGCCGCACGGGCGAGGAGGGGATGATGCTGAACGTCAAGACTCACTCCCCGCAGCGAGCGGGGCTCAATCTGGTCGATGTCGTCGTCCTCTTGGGGGTGTGCGCCGTCCTGTTCGCCGCGGTTCGGCTCGGAGAGGGAATGGTGGTGCCCTTTAGCGAGGCACACCAGCCCGCGATCGACCTTGGGTTGTCCGCCCTTCCCTATTACGCCGGTCGTTCGCTTCTGCGGATGTTCCTGGCCCTAGGCGCCTCAATCGTCTTCACCCTGGTCTACGGCTACGTCGCAGCGTACAACCGCCATGCCCGCGTCGTCCTGGTCCCCCTCCTGGACATTCTCCAGTCGGTGCCGGTTCTGGGCTTCCTCTCGGTGACGGTCGTGGCCTTCATGTCGCTCTTTCCGGGCAGCCTGATGGGCCTCGAGCTGGCCTCTATCTTCGCCATCTTCACGTCGATGGCCTGGAATATGACCTTCAGCTTCTACCACTCGCTCCGGACCCTGCCGAAGGATCTCCGGGAGGCGGCGAGCATCTATCGCCTGGGGCCCTGGCAGCGGTTCGTCCAGTTGGAGGTTCCCTTCGGCATGATCGGCCTGGTCTGGAACGCCATGATGAGCTTCGGGGGCGGCTGGTTCTTCCTTGCCGCGAGCGAAGCCATCACGGTCTTGCACAAGGACATCAAGCTGCCTGGCCTGGGCTCGTACATCGCCACAGCCATCGACAAGGGCAGCATGCCGGCCGTTTGGGCGGCGATCGCCACCATGATCCTGCTGATCGTCGTCGTCGACCAGCTGGTCTGGCGCCCCTTGATCGCCTGGTCCCAGAAGTTCAAGTTCGAGCAGACCGAGGCGCTCCACGCCCCCCACTCGGCCGTGCTCACGTTCCTCCAGCGCTCGAACCTGGTCCAGTCACTGATCGAGCACGTCTTCGCCCCGACGGGGGATCGGCTTGGCCTCTTCCTCTTCAGGATGGGCCGGCTCGCCGACTCGTCACGCGCCGGTCAGGCCGCTTGGTGGTGGGCCCGCCGGATCCTGGGATGGCTCCTCATCGCCCTGTTGGCCTGGTGGCTGCTCCACGAGGTAGCGCCGATCCTCCGACTTGTCCGGACCCTCACGCTCCAGACGTTGCTTCAAACGCTGGCCCTGGGTGGGCTCACGCTCTTGCGCGTCGTGGCCATCGTGATACTGGGGACGCTCATCTGGACGCCCGTCGGGGTCTGGATCGGCTTCAACCCCAGGGTGGCACGCGTGGTTCAGCCCATCGTCCAGGTGCTCGCCTCGTTTCCGGCCGTCATGCTGTTCCCCGTGATCACGCTCTGGTTCCTGCGTGCGCACATCAGCCTGGACTACGGCGGGATCCTGCTCATGGCCCTCGGGTCCCAGTGGTACATCCTCTTCAACGTCATCGCGGGCGCGATGGCCATCCCGGCGGATCTCAAGGAGGCCGCCACCGTGTTCGGCCTGAAGGGATGGATGCGCTGGCTCAAGCTCATCATCCCCGGCGTCTTCCCCTTCTGGGTCACCGGCGGGGTGACGGCGGCCGGTGGGGCATGGAACGCGAGCATCGTCGCCGAGGTCGTTTCGTGGAAGGACCAGACCTTGGTCGCCCATGGGCTGGGGGCGTTCATCGCTGAGGCAACGACCAAGGGGGACTGGGCGGCCATCGCCCTGGGCATCGCCGTCATGTCCCTGTTCGTCGTGGGCTTCAACCGGATCCTGTGGCGCCCGCTCTATGATCTGGCCGAACGCAAGTACCGTCTGGACGTCTAAGCGAAAGGAGTGAGAGATGACGCTGACAATAGCCCCCACTGAAACGCTCATTCAGGCCCGGGACGTCTCGAAGGCGTTCGTGCAGCCTGACGGGAGCCAGATCCCCATCTTCAACCACATCGACCTTTCGATCGAGCGTGGCCGGATCGTGGCCCTCTTGGGCCCCTCGGGATCCGGGAAATCGACCTTGCTACGGGTCCTGACTGGGCTCACTCCCCCCTCGGCTGGCGAGGTCATGTATCACGGCCAACCGTTGCGCGGGATCAACCCCGGCGCGGCCATCGTGTTCCAGAGCTTTGCCCTCTTCCCCTGGCTCACCGTGCTGGAGAACGTGGAGGTCGGCCTCAAGGCCAAGGGCCTGAACGCGGTCGAGCGGCGTAAGCGTGCCCTGAAGGCCATCGACACGATCGGCCTGGACGGCTTCGAGGAAGCTTACCCCAAGGAGCTCTCCGGCGGTATGCGCCAGCGGGTCGGGTTCGCTCGTGCCCTGGTCGTCGAACCGGAGCTGCTCTGCCTTGACGAGCCCTTCAGCGCCCTGGACGTCCTGACGGCCGAGAACCTGCGCGGTGAGCTGATCTCCTTGTGGCTCAACCGCAAGATCCCCATCCAGGGCATTCTGATCGTGACGCACAGCATCGAGGAGGCGGTCTACTTGGCGGATCGGGCGATCATTCTCGGCAAGGATCCCGGCCGTATCCGGGCTGACATCTCGATCACCCTCCCCCACGAGCGCGATCGCCAGGACCCCGAGTTCCAGAAGCTGGTCGACCAGATCTACACCATCATGACCCAGCCCCAGAAGGATCTCGCCCAGCTCGGCTTGCCGCACGCCGTTACCGCTCCCCTGGTCGTGGAGCCGGAGCGGGCCAAGGAGTTCCAGGCCATTCCCCATGCCAAGCCGGGAGCGATCGCGGGTCTGCTGGAGCTCCTCGAGGATCGCGGCGGGCGGGAGGATCTCTACAAGCTGGGACACGATCTGCACTTGGAAGTCGACGATCTGCTGCCGATCACCGAGGCGGCCGAGGTCCTGGGCTTCGCCTCGGTGCGCGAGGGCGATATCATGCTCACGGACGAAGGCTCGGCGTTCGTGAGCGAGGGTATCCTGCAACGCAAGGAGCTGTTCCGGAGCGTCGTCGTGGAGCGCATTCAGCTCATCGTCATGATCGACCGGGTGCTGAAGGGGAAGAAGAACCGAGAGATGGCCGAAGAGTTCTTCATGGCCGTCCTCAACCACCATTTCAGCTCCGCTGAGGCTCAGCGGCAGCTCCAGACGGCCATCGACTGGGGACGGTACGCCGAGCTCTTCGCCTATGACGAACGTGCGCAGCTCTTATTCTTGGAGGACCCATCAGAGTCGGCTGAATGAGAGATACGGGCCATCAACTCGTCAGGCAGGGGGTCGGAGTCCTCTCCAGCGTTGAGGGGAGAGTAACCAGTTGACTGACCGTTCGCCATGGAGATATCTTGAGTTAGAGATACTATACATAGAGGATTCTATGCCCACCCAGTATTCCGGCTCCCCCGAGGAGATCCGCGCCCTGAACGCCTACATCTCCTTGATGCGCGCGAGCGACTCCGTTTCCGCCCGGGTCCATCGGCACCTGGCAAAGGTCGGCCTGAGCATCAGCCAGTTTGGCGTGCTGGAGATCCTTCACCACCTGGGGCCCCTGAGCCCGCGGGATCTCTGTTCCAAGCTCCTCAAGAGCTCCGGTAACGTCACGCTGATCCTGGACAACCTGGAAAAGCGTGGGCTGATCCGCCGGGAACGCGACCAGAGCGATCGCCGCATGATCACCATCCACCTCACGGAAGCAGGCCGCAGCCTCATCGCGGAGGTCTTCCCCCATCAGGTCGAGGCCATCCAGGCCGATCTCTCCGTTCTCACGGACGCCGAGCAACTGGAACTCCGACGCCTCTGTCGAAAGCTCGGCCTGCAGGAAGGTTAGTTTTTTTGCCCAAATCTCTCTAGTTCGAGAGTCTCCATTTCAAGAAAGGATGCCCTTGCCATGACGGCTCATGCCCCGAAGGTCGAGATCCTCTACTTCAGCGACCCCTTCTGCTCCTGGTGCTGGGCCATGGAGCCGGTGCTATACCGCGCAAGGGAGGTCTACCGGTATCAGTTGCGTATCCAGCCGGTCATGGGCGGGCTGGTGGAAGATATGGCCGCCTTCGCGGACCCACTGAATGGCATCTCCTCGACGGCCGACGTCGCCCCGCACTGGGAGGAAGTCGGGCGGCGCACCGGTCAGCCCATCGACGGCAGCTTCATGCGCGAGAACCAGGACTCCCATTGGGGAACCTGGCCAGCCTGCATCGCCGTCAAGGCCGCGGCCTTGCAGGGTGACTCCCTGGGGGAGTCCTTCCTGCGCCGCGTGAGACGGGCAGCCCAGGCGGAGGGGCGTAATGCGTCGGACCCAGGGGTCTACGAGGCGGTGGCCGAAGACACCCCGGGGCTCGACCTCGCGGCCTTCAGGGAGGCGATCGCCGATGGCACGGCCCAACGAGCCTTCATGGAAGATCGGCAGCTCGGAGCCCAGGTCGGTATCCGCTCCTTCCCGACCTTCCTCGTCATGAGCGCCGATCCGGCGAGCACGTCCCGCCCCATCCTCATGGCAGGCGCCCGCGACTTCGCCACCTTCCAGGACGTTCTGAGCCGCGTCGCCCCCGACCTCGTGCTCCATGTCCCGCGCCGTCTCCCGGAGCTGCTCGCCGAGTATGGCGCCCTGACCACGCGGGAGCTCGCCGAGATCCTCGGCACGTCAGCCTCCGAGTTGCGAGCCGAGTTGGAGGGCCACGAGGGGATCCGACGGATCTCGCTCCGGACGGGAGAGCTTTGGGAGCTGGCCCAGGCCCAAGGTCCGGCCGCAGGCAGCCTTTTCAAGGATCTGGTCGCCTGGGATGCCAGGGGCATGGCATGTGACATGGAAACTGGCATGTGCGGCCCCCTGGGCGGGGAACCTACCCAGGGTCGGGCCTAACCTCCGGCTCGGACTGGATCGAGTAGGGCAGTTGTTCTAAACTCGTCCTACC
>DATNQJ010000088.1:0-16810 GCA_036704085.1 Stenomitos sp. | reverse complement strand
CACGCTCGGAGCGCTCATGACCGCAACCGTCTTGCTGGTGGCATGTCAGCCATCCCGCGGAGGGGGCGGCGGCGCGTCCCAGAAGCAGGCCCCTCCCCCCCATGTCGAACCCGGGTACAACCCGAACAACCAGCCGGCGGTGAACGAACTCGGCACGCCGGGGCCGGTCCTGGAGGGCGGTCGCGTTGGCCGCGAGGCCGAGGGCCCCAACCGGGGCGCCCAAGGCAATCCGCCGCCCGAGGGCTATCGCGGATCGGGTAGCCGCTATAATCCGCCTCCCACGCCCATTCTTGAGAAGCAGAAGATAGGCGCGTCGCCCAGTCCCGCGGCTCCGGCGAGGTCACGTTAGGTCAAAGCCCGCAATTGCACGGGTGGGGCTTCCCCATTCGCTTGCCTTGGGCTATACTTGGGCCTTGTTTCAGGGGAGGCCTTGCGACGCCTCCCGATAGAGGACCTCCTACGGCGCCGACGCTGTCGTGGTACGGAGGACGCCGGTCATCGCGGACGCGGCGCCGATCGCTTTGGGAGGCCGACTCCATGGATCGCTTGTCCGTTCAAGACAACCACACCCCGCGCGCTTGCCTGACGCCCGACCAGGTCGAGGCGATCGCCCGCCAGCAGCCGGGCCGCCACCAGCCGGATCTCATGCGCCTGACGCAGGGTACCGGCGAGCTCAAGCGCCCGACGAACGCCATCGAGCGCTAAGGTCCACCTCTTTCCGACGCCGTTCTGTCGCCCCCGTCGGATGGTAGAATGAGTCCAGGCCGGGAAACCCCGGCGTGGCCTCGTGACCTTCGACGGGAGCGTGCATGACCTCAACCCCGGCCCCGATTCCGGGCAAGATCTTCCAGCTCAACCAAGAGCGCGCGGACCTCGTCCGCGACGTGGTCGCGCGCGAGTACGCGCGCAAGGCGGCCTCCGAGACGAGCCTCGAGCTCGCCATCAACGACACGGCGTTCAGCGAGATTGCGCGCCTGGAGTCGGCGCGCAAGAATCCCGCGCTCGACCACTGGCGCGAGCTGTATCGCACGCTCGGCCGCAAGCCCCTGGCCGAGAAGCAGGCCATCCTCAAGCGCCTGCTCGAGGAGGCGGCCCTCGACATCGTCGGCAACTTCGATCCGCGGGTGTACGAGTTCGCCACCCGGGTGCTGCCGTACGGCCTCAGCTACATCATGCGCCCCCAGCACCAGGGGCCCAACCTGACCTCGAGCCTGTCCGAGCGCATCCAGGCCACGGGCCACATCGACACCCTGCGCCGCCTCGCCGAGAAGGGAACGGTCATCCTGGTCCCCACCCACTCGAGCAACCTCGACTCGGTGGTCATCGGTTACGCCCTCTACGAGCAGGGGCTGCCGCCCTTCACCTACGGCGCGGGCAAGAACCTCTTCACCAACTTCCTGCTCTCGTTCTTCATGAACAACCTGGGGGCCTACAAGGTCGATCGCCGGCTCAACTACGCCCTCTACAAGGACGTCCTCAAGACCTACTCGACGGTCCTCTTGGAGCGGGGCTATCACTCCTTGTTCTTCCCGGGCGGGGGGCGCAGCCGCTCGAACGCCGTCGAGTCCAAGCTCAAGCTGGGCCTGATGGGCACGGGCCTGGCGGCCTACATCAACAACCTCAAGGCGAACAAGCCCAACCCCGAGATCTACGTGGTGCCCGCGACCCTCAACTACCACCTGGTGCTCGAGGCCGAGACGCTCATCGACGACCAGCTCCAGAAGGTGGGCAAGTCGCGCTACATCATCGAGGACGATGAGTCGGCCCAGGCCAAGCGGATCTGGGACTTCGTGCGCCAGATGGGCAAGCTGGACATGAGCATGGTCATCCAGTTCGGCGAGCCGCTCGATCCCTTCGGCAACCGGGTGGACGAGCACGGGGTCAGCCGCGACATGCGCGGCCGCGCCATCGACCTGCGCAAGTACGTGGAGGTGGACGGCGTCCCCGAGCACCGGGCGCAGCGGGATGCCGAGTACACGCGCGAGCTGGCGGCCTCGATCGTCCGGAGCTACCGGGAGAACACGGTGGTGATGGCCACGCCGCTGGTCGCCTTCGCCCTCTTCGAGCTGGCCAAGCAGCACCACCCCCAGCTGGACCTGTTCCAGCTCCTCCGCCTGCCGGACGACACGGCCTTTCCGCTCGCGACCGTCTACGCGGTCATCGATCGGCTGCGCGAGCGGCTGCGGGCGATCGCCGACCGGGGCGGGATCCTGCTCGGCCAGGACGTCATGCGTCTTTCGACCGAGGCCCTCGTCGACAAGGCGCTCAAGATCTTCGGGATGTACCACACGCGTCCCCTGGCGCTGCGCGAGGGGAGCGCGATCCGGCTGGTGGACCTCAAGGTGCTCCTGTACTACCACAACCGCCTGACGGGTTACGGTCTCGAGGCGGCCCTGGCGTCGGAGGTTACGGTATGACGCACGGCGTCTCGGTCATCGGCGGCGGCTCCTGGGGCACCATCATCGCCCACCTGATCGCGGAGAACGGCCATCCGGTCAAGCTCTACATGCGCGACGCGGATCAGGCCGCCCAGCTCAATGCCACCCGCCGCAACGCCCGCTACCTGCCGGACTTCGAGCTGCATCCGCGCCTCCTGGCCACCGCCTCGCTGGAGGATGCCGCGAGCGGCGCCCAGACCCTCTTCCTCATGGTCCCGAGCCAGTCCCTGCGACTGGTCGCGCGCGAACTCGGCGATCACCTGGACGGGAGCCACATCCTCATCCACGGGATCAAGGGCCTGGAGCCCGGTACCTTCAAGCGCATGAGCCAGGTGCTGCGCGAGGAGACGAGCTGCCGCAAGATCGGTGTGCTCTCCGGCCCCAACCTCGCCAAGGAGGTGGCGGCCGGCCACCCATCGGCGACGGTCGTCGCCTCGGCCTTCCAGGAGGTCATCGACGCCGGCACCCTCTTGCTCAAGAGCAAGGCCTTCCGGGTGTACGGCAACGACGACGTGGTGGGTACGGAGCTGGGCGGGTCGCTGAAGAACATCATGGCGATCGCCGCGGGCCTCGCGCACGGCCTCGGCTTCGGGGACAACACCAAGGCCCTCCTGCTCACGCGCGGCCTGACGGAGATGATGCGGCTCGGCATCCATCTCGGCGCGCAGGCGCAGACGTTCTCGGGCCTCTCGGGCATCGGCGACCTGATGGCCACCTGCTTCAGCCCGCTGTCGCGCAACTTCCAGGTCGGCTACCGGCTCGCCAGGGGCGAGGCGCTCGAGGCGATCACCTCGGACCTGAACCAGGTGGCCGAGGGCGTGCGCACGACCAAGACGGTGGCCGAGCACGCTCAGCAGGAGCGCATCTACATGCCCATCACCACGGGGGTCTACCGGGTGCTCTTCGAGGGGGCCACCCCGAAGGACGCCCTCAAGGGACTCCTGGACGTGGGGCGCAACCCCAACGAGCAGGACGCTCCGCGTCGCGACATCTCGATTCTCTAGCATGCGGACGCTCGCATGTGCCCTCTTGGCGGGGGGCCTGTTGGCAACACCCGTCTGGGCCTTCAGCAACGAGTACCACTCGGGTCCGCTGCACCAGGAGCACGGGCATGGGGAGCTCGTGCGGCGAGCGGCGCTAGGCACCGGGTTCGAGGCGCGGGCCGCGGAGCTCGTGCAGGGCCAGCGGGACCTGGACTTTCCGGGTGCCGCGAGCGGCTCGGTGGAGCTGGGGGCGGGGGAGTGGTGGCGAGCCCTGGTATCGGCCTTCGCTCCGGATGAACAGAAGAAGCATGCCTTGCGCTGGTACTCGGGGCTTCCCGCCTGGCGGGCCGCGACCCGGCCGCTCGCGGCGGACTGGGCCGAGGTGGTCAGTTATGTGGTGAGCGAGTTGCGGGCGGCCTATCATGCCCCGGTGGCCGGGGAGACGCTCTTTCTGGGCCATGTCCTGCACACGCTCCAGGACTCCTATTCTCCGGCGCACGTCACGCGGACGCCGGACGGGCATATCCGGGACGTGGCCTACTATCCGGGCGAGCATCGCTTCGTCGACGACCGGGATGCGATTCTCACCGCGTCGGGCGACCTGACGCCCGAGGCTTCCGCGGCGGTGGCCGCCTCGCATGAGCTGCTGGAGGGGTTCGGGCGCGTGCGGAACGGGGACGAGGCGACTTTCGAGCGCTGGGTGGAAGGGTTCATGGCGCGCCATCTGGCGCTCGCGGGGCGTTGACGAACACCCCCTGCCTCCGACAGAGGCAGGGGGCTCGAATGGGGCTAGAAGCCGAGGATTTCCTTGGCCCGGTTCAGGTTCCGGATGAACTCCGGCGGGATGTCCGGGTTGCGATCCGGGTGGTAGGCCTTGGTGAGCATGCGGTAGGTGGCGCGCAGCTGGTCCGACGTGGCGTTCGGCGAGGCATGCATGAGCGCGAGCGCCCACTCCTTGTCGGGATTGGGGGCCTGGCCCTTGACCGTGAAGCCGAACATGGACCGGCCGGTGGCCGCGTCCCGGCGGCCTTCCTCCCAGCCGTCGCGGCGCCCGCGATCGTAGGCGCTCATGACGTCGGAGGCACTCTCGGCCTTACCTTCCTTGTAGCCCTGCTCGAAGGCCTGCTTGAGCTCCACCTGGACCTCGGCTCGGCCCATCTGCCGGCCCCGGTCGTAGGCGCTCTTGGCCTCGGCGGTCGCCGCGGTATGACCGTCCTGGCGCCCGCGCTCGTAGGCTTCCTGGATGTTGCCCGTCTGGGCGCGCCCGTCCTGCAGGCCGCGCTCGTAGGCCTCCTGGAGGCTGCCGGTCTGGGTGTCTGCGATCATCTCGCGGCCGTCCTTGACGCCGCGCTCGTAGGCCTGGTTGAGGTCCTCGCTGAACTCGTTGCGGCCCGCCTCGCGCCCTTCGTTGAAGGCCCGCTCCAGGCGTTCGTCGAGATCGGCGGGCGGCAGCGACTGCAGCTCGGCCATGGCCTCCTCACGGCCGCGCTCGTACGCCGCCGTGGAGTCCTGGCCCGCCTGCGCCAACAGGGAGCGCAGATCCTGGACGATGCCTTCCAGCGTGACCTTGTGATCGGCCGTGTCGACCTCTCCCTCCAGGCTCGCCAAGGGGGTCAGGAAGCCCACCCGGAGCTGCTGAAGGTGTTCGGTCCGACGCCGGACGCGCTCGGCCTCGGCCGCGCTGATCGCGGCCTTCCACTCGGTCTCCTTGCTCAGGGTCGAGCGGGGAATATCGCACCGCCGGGCGATTTCCATCATGGAAATGGGGGTCGTCCCCTCCGCCAGCAGGTCGGTGATGGCTGCCTGGATCTGCTCCCAGCGCAGCTCTCGGGTCGCCATTCGGACTTGTTCGCTCATATGAGAGATCGCCTCCGCTGAGGATGCACATGCCAACAGCTTCCAGCATAGCGCGTCCAAAAGCGCCAAACCGTAACGGACGCCACAGCTTCGAGCGAAAGGCCCGTCCAAAACGGACGGGCCTCGCGCTTTTTAGGCAAGCGTATCGCTCACGGGGCTTTGTGGTTCCTGGCTTTGGCCCTGCGGCTCCGCGGCCGGCGGCTCGACCGTCTGCGCCTGCGGCTCGACCGTCTCGGTGGCCTGAACCTGGTAGGTCTTGTCCGCGTCCGGCACCTGGCGGCTCAGCCAGGGGATCATCCGGGACTCCTCCCAGCTCATGCTGCCGCTCGAGAGCTCCTCGATCATGTGCTGGCGGACCGGCGCGTCGAGCTGCTTCAGGAAGGCGCTCTCCAGGGTGGGCGGGGGCGGATCCACGTAGCCACTGGCTCGCAGGAGGGCGCGCGCGGCGTCGTCATCCATCTCCTTGTAGTAGTTGTTGCTGCCCTTGTAGACGCCCTGATCCATGAAGAGCTTGGCCATCTCGACGCCGGGGGCGCGATCGCCCATCTGGCTGAAGAGGTCGTCGAGCTGCTTCTTGCCCTTGACCACGTCGAGCACCTCGGTGAGCTGCTTCTGGCCACCGGCGGCCTTGAGCACGTCGAGGGCCGCCCGCTTGGCCTTGTCGTTCATCGAGCCGCCGCCGATGAGGCTGACGACATCGTCGCCGCGGCGTCCCATTAGCAGGCTCAAGAGCCGGGCCTTCTGGGCCGGCGTTGCCGCCGCGACCACTTCGGGCTGGCTGGCCACCAGCGCGGTCACCGATGCCGAGCGGCTCGGAGTGGGAACGGGCTCGCCGGTCTGCGGATCCCGCGGAGCCGGTCCCTCGAGCTTGTCGAGGTAGGTGTCCAGCTCCTTGCGGCGCTTGGCGACGGCCGGGTCCTCCTTGGGCTTCGGCTCCTCGGGCTTCGGCTTGGGGAAGTAGGCGTCATAGAGCTTCTGCATGTCCGCCACGACGCCCTCGAAGTGCTGGCGCTCGGGGTCGTTCGCCGGGATCTTGCCGAGGGCCTCCTGGGCCTGGCCCATGAGCTGGTCGGCCTTGGCCTTGTTGTGGCCATGCGTCTCGGCCAGCTGTCCACCCAGGGTCCCGAGGGTCTCCTTGGCCTGGGCGATCGCCTTCTGCTCGGCGGTCGGCTCGGGCTTCTCGGGGGCCTCCAAGGCCGCGATGGCCGTGCGCAGCTTCTCGACCTTGGCCTCGTACTTGGCGCGGTCGGGGTCGTTGGCGGGAATCTTCTTGAGGGCTTGCTCGGCCTGGATCAACGAGGCCTTGAGCTTGTCGGTCTCCTGGCCCAGCTGGTCCACGCTGGTGTCGATCACGCGCTTGGCGTGGGCGACCTTGGCCTTCTGGAGATCGGCCTGGTCGCTCGAGGCGGGCGGCTTGAGGCGAATCTTGTCGCCGGGATAGACCCAGTGGCCGTCCTTGGAGCGCTTGCGGCCGCGTTCGTCGGCCTTGTCGGTGAAGATGTGGGGGTTCCAGGCCTGGAAGGTGTCCCAGGGAATCTGGAAGTGCTTGGCGATGCCCCGGGCGGTCTCGCCCTGGCGCACGACGTGACGGCCGTCCGCGGTGTCCAGGCCGTCTGAGATGATGTCGCCGACTTGCCGCTTGGGCTGCTTGGGCGCTGGGCTGGAACCCTGCTGAACGACATCGATGCTCATAGGTGTCCTCCTCGACGATATAACCCTAGACTGGTTATACCCGCCGGGTGCCACCCTTCACGTTAAGAAACGGTTGTTCGCCCGTTAGCGGAAGGCCATGGGCCTAGGTCTCGGACGGCGGTGCCGGAATGCGCAGTCGGCGGGCCGCCAGGACCAGGAGGAAGGCTCCCACGCCGGTGATGGCGATGAGGCCGGCATTCGGATGGAGCCGGTTGGCGGCGTAGTCGAGCCCCATGAGGGCCGTGGTGAGCACCAGGCTGACCACGATGCCGCCGTAGAGGCCCTTGGTGAAGATCGAGTTGAGCTCCTTGCGGGCGAGGTTCTTGACCATGACCTCGATGGCCTCGGCGTCGGCCCCCCGGATCTTGGACTCGACGAGGGCGCGCACGTCGATGAGGCGGGCGAGGCGCGGGGCCTCGCGCTGGGCGGCGGCGAGCACCTGGGTCTCGATGGTGCCGTGGATGCGCGCGAGGCGATCGCCGCCCAGGCGATCGCGCAGCCGGCCGATGGGGCGGGACATCACGAAGATCGCCCCCTGGGTCATCATGGTCTGGAGCTGGCCTTTCAGCCCCGACTCCAGGAGCAGGTCGAAGCCGAAGTCGACCACCTCGCGCAGGGGCGCCTCGATGGGGCTCGCGGGCAGATCCTCCAGCTCGATCGAGCGCCAGGAGGGGGGCAGGAATTCGGCGACCTCGGCCGACTTGAACCGATCGAGCAGCCGCTTGTAGAGCTGCTCGAGGGAGGTCTGGGCGGCCTCGCTGGAGACGACCTGGGCGACGAAGCCCTTGAAGTCGCGCCGCAATTCGGGCGGGACCAGCTCGTAGCGCTTGCCCAGGGGCACCGTGAAGATCTCGTCGAAGGCCTGATCGATCTTGTGGTTGAGACGCAGCCGGTTCTCGGGATCCTTGAGGCTCTCGCGGAACCGCTCCACCTGGCCCGGCAGGATCTCGAGCAGCTTCTTGCGGTAGAAGGGCTTGTTCTCGCGGTAGGTGCTCCGGATGAACCACCCCACCAGCTCGCCGAGGAAGCCCTGGCGCGGTAGGTCCTCGATGAAGCCCTCGACGCTGTCGAGGACGTAGCGATCGAGCCATTCCTGCGTCTCCTTGCGCCGGAGCGTGTCCTCGAGGGCCTTGAGCCACTCGGGCATCTTCTCCTTGGCCTCCCGGCGGAAGGTCGTCTGGGCTTGCTCCGAGAAGAGGGTGCCCGGCGAGCCCAGCTCCGAGAGCCAGCGATCGAGCGAGTCGGCGAGCCCCTGGGGGTGGTCGGTGACCGACCGGAGGCGCGCCTTGAGGAAGCGCTCGATGGCGTCCATAAGCCCCGGCGCCACGATCTCCTCCATGCGCATGTGCTTGCGCTCGAGGATCAGGCGCGCGATGACGCCGGTGGCGCGCTCGCGGATCTCGGGGTTGCTCGCGAGCGTGGCCAGGTACTCGCCGAACCAGCCGCTCAGGACCTTGATCTCCTCGTCGAGGGCCTGCGGGCTGTTCAGGAGCTCGCCCAGCAGCTCACGGATCGAGGGCAGATCCCGGTCGACGAAGCGATCGACCTCGCTATGCACGTTCTCGCGGATCTTGGCGGCCATCTCGGGGCTCGAGATGAAGGCCGTCAGGGTCTCCTCGGAGAGGAGCCGCCCGCCCACGGCGTTGGCGACCTGGCGCGCCAGGGCCTCCTGACGCGCGGGCAGCACGCCATGGAGGGTCAAGGGGCCGATCTTCTTGGGGGTGTGCGGGCGAAAGAGGAGCTGCACCGCCATGAAGTCGACCAAACGGCCCGTCAGGCCACCGATGATGATGGCCAGGACGAATTCGTGCAGCAGAGGCGAGTCGAGCATGCCTCTATGTTAGCACCGGTGGCGTTGCCCTGCGCTTGTGCAACGAAACTATCCATTCTATGATGTCGTCTGTTTTGGATATTAATGTGAGGATGACGGCATGAAACTGGGATGGATCCGTTGGCCCCTGATCGCCGCAACGCTGATGACGACGGCTTGCGCCCCGATGCTGCGCATCTCGCCGCAGTCGGACACGGTGATCTTGCTGCCCGAAAAGAGCAAGGCGGTGACCGTCAAGCACTTTGAGCGCCGGGAGTCGCAGCTCATGTGGCTCTTCCGGGGCATCGAGGTGATGCCGACGGATTACCTGGCCCAGGCCGCTCCGAACCAGGCGCTGGCCAACGTCCACTACAAGCAGGAGCTCGACTACCTCCAGTATGGCCTCACGCTCGCGCTCTCCACCGCCGCGGGGGTCGCCACGGCGGTCTATGCGCCTGATGAGGCAAAGAGCCTAGGGTTGCTCGTGTACACGGCCCTGGCCCTTCTGATTCCCGAGCGGGTCACTACGGTGGTCGAGGGGGACGTGGTCGAACCCCCGAGCGATCTCGGGCAAGGTCGCTAGCGCGTCACGGCGACTGGCATCTGGCGGCGCAGCTCGCGCCGCCGGGTGGCCGACTCCGCGCCACCTGTCTCGAGCAGGGCGAAGTACTCCCGGTAGGCCTCGAGGTGCGGCTCGAACAGCTCCTGCATGGCCCCTTCGAGGCGGAGCGCGAAGTCCCGGCTCTCGGCGGGGCCCGTCAGCATCCGGAAGAGCCGCTTGCCCCACCCCGTGGTGCCGTACTTGGGACGGCGCACGAAGACGTTCTTGGCGCGCTCGACGCGGGTCGGCGCGTAGACCAGGCCGCAGCGCTGCAGGTAGCGCAGGTCGTTGAGCAACTCGCCGGTAGGCTGTCCCCCCGCGTAGGTGGCCGGCAGCTTGTCCTGGAGCAGGGGCCGCAGGGCCCGCTGGGTCAAGAGCGTCGCGACCCCCTCGCGCCCGTCGATGTAGAGCCGGGGGTCCCCGGTGGCGCGCTCCAGGGTGTCGAGGGCCGCGTAGATGGCCATGAAGACCAGGGCGAGCCGGGAGGGATCGCGGCCGACCTGCTCGATGAGCAGATCCACGGCGATGCTTTCGAGCGCCATCAGGAGGCCGAACTCGACGCGGTCCCCATGCCAGAGCTCCTGGAGCATTCCCTCGGCCTTGGCGACGTCCATGCTGGCGTCCAGGCGCTGGTAGGCCCGGACCCAGTCCGCGAAGCGGGCCGCATCGTCCGTGAGATCGGCATCGGCCGGCACGTAGACCCGGATGGCCACGCCCTCCAGGGAGGCGTCCACGATGCCCTGCACGGCGGGCATTTCCGTGAGGCGACCGTGCCAGGGGGCATGGCCCGCGGGCTCGACGGGCAGGGGATAGACGGGCGGGCTGATGGAGATGCGATCGACCAGGTAGCCCCCGGTGGTCTGCTCGGAGAGCCGGTCTTGCAGCTGCTGTGCGACGCTCTGGCCCGGCACCTGCAGGGACCGCAGGGCGAAGCGGGCCATGGGCGAGAGCACCGGGAAGTCGTAGGTCGTCAGCTCGCGGTAGGGCTCGCGGCCGGCGACCATGGCCTGCATCTGGGCCCACTTGGCGGGTGCATGCCGGCGCAGGAACTGCTCGAGGTCTGCGTCCTGCCCCTGGTTGACCACCTGGTGGAACCGCGCCTTGCGCTCCGCGTCGGCTCCCTTGAGGGCCGCGCAGATGCACTCGGCGAGCAGGAGGTCGCCCAGGCGGCTGCGCGGGTTGTTCTGGACGTTGGAGATGAGGTGGTAGCGCGCCGAGAGGAGCTGGGTGGCGACGTAGGTGTGCGAGGCACTGAGCACCAGGCCGTACTCGGCATCGGGCACGTAGAGATCGACCAGGGCCTGGGTGTCGACGCCATGGGTGAAGCCGCAGTAGTAGTTGTCGCGCAGGATGTAGTCGATGCGGTCGGCGTCGATCTCGGAGTGGGTGAAGAGGTTCAGTTCGCGGCGCGGGTGCTCCCCGATGGCGACCAGGGCGATCTCGCGGCGGTCCAGGTGCCGGTACTCGGGGTGGCGGGCGAGGACCTCGCCGATCTCGGGATCCGTTTCGAGGATCTCGCGGGTGTGCGCCTCGTGGTCGAGGTAGCCCCGGAGGAAGGCGTAGTCCGGGTCCGAGGCGAAGCGTCGGGCGGCGTCTTCCAGGGAGTGGGAGAACGGGCGGTGGCCGAGATCGTGGCACAGGGCCCCGAGGCGGATGAGCCGCAGGTCGTCCTCGCTGAAGATCGCAAGGGTGTTGGAGAGGAGCCATGCGGTGTGCATGGCCCCGATGACGTGCTCGTAGCGGGTGTGGTGGGCGCCGGCGAACACGACGTAGGCCATGCCCATCTGCCGCACTCCGCGCAGGCGGCTGAAGGGCTTCGTACGGAGCAGATCCCGCTCACACGCGGTGAGCGGGATCATGCCGTGGATGGGATCGCGGACGCGGTCCGAGAAGATCAAGGCAGGATGGCACCCAAGAGCGCCACGGCCACGCCCATCAGGCTCTCACCGGCGATGATGCCGGAGCTGACGGGGATGATGTAGGTCGCGGCCGACTTCGGCTGGTACTTCTCCCAGATCAAGGCGATCAGGGCGCCGATGAACATCGAGATCGAGTTCCAGGCGGGAATGACCAGGGCGAGGCCGAGCCCCGAAGCCGAGGGAATGAAGGGTTTGACCTTCTTGGGAGCGTACATCTCGATCAAGGGCAGGATGATGCCGACGAGGCCGCCCACGATCATGCCCATGCGCGCGGCCGGGTGCAGGCTCTCGAGGCCGTGGCTGAGGAGCTCCGCGACGCCCGCCCAGACCTGGGCGGCCGGCGCCGGGAACTTGTCGCTGCCGAGCACGTCCGCGGTGGGCACCAGCAGGTAGAACATGGGGACCACCACCGCCGTGCCGACGAAGATGCCCGCGAACTGGGCCAGGAACTGCTTGCGGGGGTTGGCGCCGAGCAGGTAGCCACTCTTGAGGTCGGTCAGGAGGTCCGCCGCCGATCCCGCCGCGCCCGCCGTGACGCAGGCGGTCATGAGGTTGGTGACCATGTTCGCCGGGGCGAGCATGCCGTAGGTGAGCTGCGTGATCTTACCCATGGCGCCGATGGGCGTGGTATCCGTCTCGCCGGTGATGCGGCAGGCCACCAGGCTCAGGAAGAAGGTCATCACCACGGCAAGCAGCCCCATCAGGGGGTTGATGTGGAAGGCGAAGTGCATGATGGCGAGCACGCCCAGCGCCGCAATCCCCGTGCCGCCCCAGAACCAGCTCGAGGGGACCTCGATCGCCGCGAGCGGATCGTCCTTGCCGGCTTCGGCCTTGGCGGGCACCAGGGCGCGCACCACGCTCTTCCAGTTCATGGCGAAGGCGAAGAGTCCCGAGGTGACCATGATCGACGCGCCGGCCCAGAGGCTCCAGCTGACGATGCCACGGTAGCCGAGCTTGGCGATGGCGTCGTGCACGACCAGACCGGTCGCCGGGTCCACGTGGGTGAAGTGGTTGTAGACGTAGGGGGCGATGAAGCCGAAGTTGAGGATCGCGCCCAAGAGGAGGCTCCAGCCCGTCTTCCAGCCCATGATGGCGCCCGCGGCGATCATGATCAGGGAGGCCTCGAAGGAGAAGGTCCACTTGATGGCGGGCTCACCGGCGATCTTGAGGCCGGGGATCTCGAACTGGCCGGGGATCTTGAAGGCCGCGAGGCTCGCGACCTTGCCGCCCGCCCAGTCCATGCCGTCGCGGAACCACGCCACCACGGCCCCCACGCCCATGGCCCAGAACAACGAGCGGGCCTGGTCGAGCGCCTCGCTGCCCTTGGCGTGCAGGCTCTTGAGGGTGGTGGCGGCTGCGACGCCGGACGGGAAGCGCAGCTGCTCGTGGTTGATCATCTGGCGCTTCATGGGAATGGCCAGCATGACACCGAGCATCGCCAGGAAGAAGGTCCAGCCCATCAGCACCCAGAAGGGCATGTGGGTCTTGGTGACGATGAGGTACGCGGCGATCGCGCTCACCATGGTGCCGCCGGTGGAGTAGCCCGACGACGACGCCGTGGACTGCATGGCGTTGTTCTCGAGGATGGACATGTCCGTCTTCGCCAGGCCGAGCTTGCGCATCGACGTCCAGATCGCATAGGAGAGGATGCAGGCCGTGATGGCGACACCCAGGCCCCAGCCGGTCTTGAGGCCGACGTAGAGGTTGGACAGGGACATGATCGCGCCGAGCACGCTGCCCATCACCACCGAACGGACGGTGAGCTGGGGCATCGAGTCGCCCTGGTAAACGTTGTGGAACCACTCGAGCTCGCGCTGCTGCGGCGTCAGCTCCGTGTCGGGCCCCTGGCCCACCTCGGGGCTGCTGGCGGTTGTGGACATGTAGAAGCGTCCTCATGAGCTTCGGCCCGATCGGGGCCGAGGGGAGATAGCAAAGGGATTGTAACATCCTGTCAATCAAAGGTCCACGCCCATTACAACCTTCCAACGACACGGAAACGAGGGCGCGGTAGTGAAAGGGTCGACGGAGGCCACGCACCTCCGTCGACTCCGCTCGGATCGCGTCGCAATGCCGCTCAGGGAGCCGGATGTGGCCGCCGTCCGGCGGGCGCCGCCCGCGCTTGCATGCCCGACCGCCCTTCGCTAAACTGAAGGGATTAAGATGAGTTTAAGAATTCCGCGTTGCGGGGAAGGAGTCGCACCATGCAGAAGCCCTGGAGGGGCCTGATCATCGGCAGCTTGTTACTTGCGGGCTGCGGACAGGCTGGGCGTTTGACGTCGGCGACGGTGGTTCGGGTCCAGGCCCGGGACGTCCAGAACGTGACGATCCAGCAGGCCCAGGCGGCCATCGCCTCGGATCCGAGCCTGCTGGTCCTGGACGTGCGCGAGGCCTCGGAGTACGAGGGCGGCCACATCGCCAACGCCCTGCTGCGGCCGGTGGGGAGCGTGGCCACCTGGAGCCAGACCCTCGCCAAGGACGCGCACATCCTGTGCGTCTGCCGCAGCGGCCACCGCAGCTCCATCGCGGCCGGCCAGCTCGTCGCGAACGGCTTCACGCACGTCGCGTCGATGACCGGCGGCATGATGGCCTGGACCGCGGCCGGCTTCCCCGTCGTGGCGGGCCAGCGCTAGGCCTGCAACGTAGGCCGTGATCTTGTGAGCGTGGGACCTAAGGAGTAGCATAGTCCTGAAAGGAAGGTACTTGCCCCATGACACTCCCACAGCTTGAAGAGAGCCTTTACGCGCTGGTCGTCGAGACCGCCACGAACCTGCCCGCCGACGTGCGCAAGGCTGTCGCCGACGCCAAGGAGCGAGAGGATGCCGGGACCCGTTCGGCCCTCGCCCTGGCGACGATCGGTCAGAACATCGACATGGCGGCGACCCAGGTCGCGCCCATCTGCCAGGACACTGGCATGCCGACTTTCTTCGTCCACACCCCGGTGGGGACCAACCAGCTCGAGATCAAGGCCGCCATCCGCGCCGCCGTGGCCCGCGCGACCCAGAACGGCAAGCTCCGCCCCAACTCGGTCGACTCCATGACCGGCGAGAATGCCGGCGACAACCTGGGCCCCGGGACCCCGGTCATCCACTTCGAGCAGTGGGAGCACCCGGACATCGAGGTCAAGCTGATCCTCAAGGGCGGCGGCTGCGAGAACAAGAACATCCAGTACTCGCTGCCCATGGAGCTGCCGGAGCTCGGCAAGGCCAACCGTGACCTGGACGGCGTCCGCAAGTGCATCCTCCACGCCGTGCACCAGGCCCAGGGCCAGGGCTGCTCGGCGGGCTTCCTCGGCGTGGCGGTGGGCGGCGATCGCACCACCGGCTACGAAGAGGCCAAGCACCAGCTCCTGCGGTCGGTCGACGACGTGAATCCCAACCCGCAACTCGCCGAGCTCGAGGCCTACGTCATGGACAAGGCCAACACGCTGGGCGTGGGCACCATGGGCTTCGGCGGCGGCGTGACGCTCATGGGCTGCAAGGTCGGCGTGCTCAACCGCCTGCCTGCGAGCTTCTTCGTCTCGGTGGCCTACAACTGCTGGGCCTTCCGTCGTCTCGGCGTCGTGCTCGACGCCGGCACCGGCGCCATCAAGGATTGGCAGTACCGGGTCGCTCCCCAGGAGGCCGCTCCCATGGCCGACCAGAGCCAGAGCGGCTTCGGCTCGGGCCGCGAGGTGGTCCTGGAGGCCCCCATCAGCGAGGAGCAGATCCGCAGCCTGCACGTGGGCGACGTCGTCGTCATCAAGGGCATGATGCACACGGGTCGCGACGCCTTCCACAAGTACGTGATGGATCACGAGCCCCCCGCGTCGCTCCAGGGCGGCGTGCTCTACCACTGCGGTCCGGTCGTGAAGAAGCACGAGGACGGCCACTACTCGATCGTGGCGGCCGGTCCCACCACCTCCATCCGGGAGGAGCCGTACCAGCACGAGGTCATCCGCCGTTACGGCGTGCGCGCCATCATCGGCAAGGGCGGCATGGGCCCCAAGACCCTCGAGGCCCTCGAGAAGTATGGCGCGGTCTACCTCAACGCCATCGGCGGCGCCGGCCAGTACTACGCGGCCTGCGTGAAGAACGTGGCGGGCGTGGACCTGATGCAGTTCGGCATCCCCGAGGCCATGTGGCACCTGGAGGTCGAGGACTTCCGTGCCATCGTCACGATGGACTCGCACGGGAACAGCCTGCACAAGGATGTCGAGAAGACGTCCGCGGAACGGCTGGGCGACCTGGCTGCTGCGGTGTTCTAAGGCAATCCGAGCCCCTGCTGAGGTCAGCAGGGGCTTTTTTTGTAGGAGGAAACCCATGGCGATCGATGCGCTCCACGGTTCCACCCGCCACTCGGCCTCCGGCCCGAACTACTATCACGCGGATCCGTCCTTCCAGGCCCTCATGCAGGAGGCCCTGGGCCCCGAGGTGCTCGCCTGGGCCCGTCCCTTGCTCGAAGACATGGGCCGCATGGCGGCCCAGGACATCGTGCCGCTCGCCGAGGACGCCAACCAGAACGTCCCGGTGCTCGTCCAGTACGATGCCGACGGCAACCGCCTCGACGAGGTCAAGGTCCACCCCAGCTACCGCGAGATGACGCGCCTCGCCTACGGGGCGGGGCTCGGCGGCATGTTCTACGAGACCGATCTGCGCCACCAGCATGGCTACGTGCCGCATGCCCTGGTCTTCGCCCTCGGCTACCTCTTCGCGCAGGCCGAGCAGGGCCTTTACTGCCCCATCTGCATGACCGAGGGCTCGGCGCGCCTGGTGGACCTGTTCGGGGACGAGGCCCTCAAGGCCAAGTTCCTGCCCGGCATCACCTCGCGGGACCTGTCCACCCTCCTGGAAGGCGCCATGTTCCTCACCGAGAAGCAGGGCGGCTCGGACGTGGGCGCCAACGAGACCGTCGCGCGGCAGGTCGACGGCCAGTGGCGCCTCTCCGGCGACAAGTGGTTCTGCTCGAACGCGGGCGAAGCCGGGGTCATGATGGTCCTCGCCCGTCCCGAGGGCGCGCCGGCGGGGACCAAGGGGCTCGGCCTCTTCCTGATGCCCAAGACGCTGGAGGACGGCTCGCGCAACCACTACCGGATCAACCGCCTCAAGGACAAGCTGGGCACCCGGTCGATGGCTTCGGGCGAGTTCACGCTGGAGGGAGCGATCGCCTATCCCGTGGGCGACCTGTCGCGCGGCTTCCGCTACATGACCGAGATGCTCAACCTGAGCCGCACCTACAACGCGGTGGCAGCCCTCGCCATCATGCGGCGGTCCTACTCCGAGTCGCTCGCCCATGCGACCCACCGCGCGGCCTTCGGCAAGACCATCGACCACTACCCGATGGTGCGGCTGATGCTCACCTCGATGGTCGTCGAGATCGAGGCGGCGACGGCCTTCGTCTGGGAGGCCATCCGCTACCTCGACATGTTGGACCAGGGGACGGCGAGCGACGAAGAGCAGGTGATGCGCCGGCTCCTGACGCCCATGATCAAGTACCATACGGGCAAGCAGGCCATCCGCTTCGCCTCGGAGGCC
>DATNQJ010000087.1:0-5342 GCA_036704085.1 Stenomitos sp. | reverse complement strand
TCGAATGGTTTGCCAAAAGGGCGCAGAGCGGACGACGGCCGGGGAAGCTCCGGGCGGCTGATCGAAGGGGATGGGCGTGCCAAGTCATTCCGCCGTCGAGAGTCCCCGAGCGGGAAAACGCACCGCCTTCTCGGCGGTCCTGGCCAGGTGGATGATCCTCGTGGCCATGCTGCCGTTGCTGGTCTCTGCCGCCGTCGGCATGACGCTGACCACGCAGGCGATGCGCGCCTCGGTTCGCGAGGAGGTGACGGCCTTCCGCAACACCGCCATGTTCGAGACCGTGCGCATCCTCGAGGAACAGCGCCGACATGTCGACCTCTTGAGCAAGGCCAGCCGGCTGCAGCAGGGTCCGCAGGCCCAGACGAACGTGCTCGTCCTGTTCCTGCAGACGTTCCCCGACCTCCGGTGGATCGGCCTCTATGACTCGACCGGACGCCTCCTCGCCAGTTCCGGCGGCCCCCTCCCCCT
The DNA here is from genome assembly GCA_036704085.1 of Stenomitos sp. GTDB lineage: Bacteria > Cyanobacteriota > Sericytochromatia > S15B-MN24 > UBA4093 > DATNQJ01. The sequence goes on along the minus strand of DATNQJ010000087.1, from coordinate 4,874 downwards.
CACCAAGGCGCTCGACAGGCCCTTCCTGGAGCGCGCCAGGCAGGCGCCGACCATGTCGGACGCGCAAGCGTCTTCGGAGGTCCCGAGCCGGGCGGTCTATGCCTACGGCGTCCCGTTCCGGGACGCGCGCGGACGCCCCATGGGTACCCTCTTGGCCGTCATCGACCTCCAGGAACCCATTGCCTATCTGCACCACGGCCGGATCCGCGGCAGCGGCGAGACCTACCTGGTCCGCGGCGATGGCCGTCTCATCAGCGAGTCCCGCTTCGGGCGCCATCCTCCCTTGAGTTTGGCGATCCCTACCCGGGGCTTCGAGGCGGCCGCCGACGGGCGGTCCGGCACCGCGACCTACGAGGACTATCGCGGGATTCCGGTGATCGGCTCCTACACCTCCTTCGTCACCCACCCCGCCCAGCCGGGAGCTCCCCGCTGGATCCTCCTGAGCGAGGTGGACCGCGGCGAAGCCCTGGCCCCGGTCTACCAGATCCTGTGGGCCATCGCGCTGGTGACGGTCCTCATGCTGGTGCTGGTCTGGCTGGTCATCTGCCTCACCAGCCGACGGGTCACGGAGCCCCTCCGGCAACTGACCGCCGGCGCCGACCGGATCTCGCAGGGAGAGTGGTCCCAGCGCGTGAGCGTCGACGCCACGGCCGAATTCGCGGTGCTGGCCAGGGCCTTCAACCGCATGGCCGAGCAGATCGCCAGCACGGTCTCGGAGCTGCAACGGGCCAACGACGCCCTGGCCGAGTCGGATCGGCGGTTCCGGGTGGTCGTGGATAACGCTCCGGTCATCCTGCTATCCCTCTCTCCCAATGGCCTCTTGACGCTCGCCGAAGGGAAGGCGCTCGATGAGGTGGCTCCCCAGCACCGAGCGTGGATCGGGCAGCCCCTCACGGAGGCCTTCCATGCCTACCCGTCCATGATCCGGAGCCTGCAGAGGGCCTTGAACGGCGAGATCGAGCGCGACGAGGTGACGCTGGGCCACGAGGTCTTCCAGATCTGGTATGCGAAGCCGCCCGGACAGGCGACCTGCGTCGCCGGCCTCATCGGAGTGGCCACCGACATCACCGAGCGCAAGAAGCTCGAAGCCGGACTGGCCGAAACCCAGCGCATCGCTCACCTCGGCAGCTGGGAATGGGACTTCGAGGGGGACCGGCTCACCTGGAGCGAGGAGTTGTACCACATCTTCGCGATCGCCCCCGCCGCGTTCCCCGGGACCCTTCAGGGCTTCCTCGACCGGGTGCATCCGGAGGATCGAGCGGCGATGGAGGCGCGCTTGAAGCAAGCGGTCGACGGCGGGCAGGTGTACAACGCCGAGTACCGCATCGTTCGACCCGATGGCGAGATCCGGCACATGTATACCGTCGCCAACGTGCGCTGCGATGACCAAGGCCGTCCCATCGGGGTCTTCGGGACGGCCCAGGACGTCACGGCCCTCAAGCGGATTCAAGAAGAGCAGACGCGCACCCTGACGCTCCTGCAGGCCCAGCGGGAGGCGACCCTCGACGGCATCCTGGTCATCGACGAGCAGGGACGCATCATCGGCTACAACTGCCGCTTCTTGCAGCTCTGGCGGATCCCGGAGGGCCTGCTGGGAAACTCACGCGAACACGTGCTGGTGGCGTACGTTCTCCCGTTGCTCAAGGACCCGACCGGCTACACGGCCCGGGTGGAGGCCCTGTATCGGGATCCGACGGCGATCGGCCGGGACGAGATCGAATTGAAGGACGGTCGTGTGCTCGACCGCTACTCCGCCCCGGTGGTGTCGCCGCAAGGCGACTACTTCGGACGCATCTGGTGCTTCCGCGACCTGACGGAGCGCCGCAAGCTGGAAGACACCCTGCGGGATCAGTATGCGCAGCTCCAGGCGCTGGACCGCCTCAAGAATGACTTCGTCAACGCCATGTCGCATGATCTCCGGATCCCACTGACCACCATCCTGGGGTATTCCGAGTTCCTCGAAGAGGGCACCGCGGGGCCCCTGACCCCCCAACAGTCCGACTACGTGGGACAGATCCAGAAGAGCACCCTGCGCCTGGAGCGAATGGTGAACGACTTGCTGGACTTCGCGCGCATGGAGGCCGGAACGTTCCACCTGAGCCTCGAAGCGACCGATTTTCCTCACAAGATCACGGGCATCGTCGAAAGCATGCGCCTCCAGCTCGAGGAGGCCGGCCTGCGCCTCGAGCTGGAGGTCCCCCCGGACATGCCGCCGGTCTGCATGGACCCGGACCGGATCGAGCGGGTCATGGTGAACCTGCTCTCGAACGCCATCAAGTTCACGCCGGCCGGCGGCCTCATCACGGTGCGCGCCCAGCTCGAGGGCGCGTGGGTGAAGGTCGAGGTCACGGATACCGGCGAAGGCATCGCCGAGGCAGACCTGCCCCGGCTCTTCAAGCGCTTCAGCCAGCTCAAGAGCGGCAAGCAGCACAAGGGGGGCACCGGCCTCGGCCTCAGCATCTCGAAGTCCATCGTAGAGGCCCATGGCGGCCGCATCGGCGTCACCAGCCGACTCGGGACCGGCAGCACCTTCTGGTTCACGCTCCCCCTGAGGGGCGACTGCGCGCCCACCGGGTGATGTCGACGAGGGCGGTTTCCGGGCGGACGGGTCGAGCTCATGTCCGCCTGGCGAAAGCACTTGAAGCGCATGGGAACGTCCTCCTCGGTGAACCCGACGCCCGTGTCCCGGACCTCCGTCACCAGCTCTTGGTCGTGCCGATAGACGTTGAGGTCGATCGAGCCGCCCTCGGGCGTGAACTTGACAGCATTGCTCACCAGGTTGGAGAGCGCGTGGACGATGCGCGGGCCATCGATCTCGATCAGGAGTGCTCGGCCTTCAGGGAAAGGCGCTTCTGGTTGGCCGCGGGTCGGAAGGTCGAAAGGACCTCCTCGACGACCTCGTCGTAGGGGGTGGGGACCGGGTGCAGCTCGAACTTGCCGGCCTGCATGGTGGCGACGTCGAGCAGATCGTTGACCAGCATCAGGATCCGGTCGGAGCCGCCGAGGATCTTTTGCATGTAGTCGTGCTGCTAGGCCTGCCGCTTGATTTGCCGGCTCTTGAGGGCAAGTAGGTGTCGCCCACGGGGCCCCGCAGGTTGGCCGGAAGCCGGATCGAGAAGTCCCCCTGCTTGACCTGACGGACAGCGCTTTGCAGGGCATCGATCGGCTGGACCGAGGGGGCGGAGGCGGCCAGGGGGCGCCCCTCCATGAGCTGGTTGAAGGCGCGGGCGAGCTCGCTCATGAGGCCGGGACCGTCGTGCGGGAGGCGGACGGTGACATCTCCGCCCACCGCCGCCTCCAGGGCGGCCAGCAGCTCGGTCAAGATCTGCGCCTCGTTGGTGGGGGGGACAGCGGTCGCCGGTCGTTTCTTCACGTGGAATCCCTCCCGGTCACCAGCCATGCACAAGCAGGTCGTCGCTCACCAGGGATTCCGGATCTTGCGCCAGGGCCAGGCCTCATGGCTATGGTTCGACGTAAATGATGACCGTCCCCATTGTCCGCCGATGACATCGGGCCGCAATGGACGTTTTCCCCCTGAGGTCCGCGAGCCACTCGTGGTCCAGACTCGGGCCGGGAGTTGGGGATGGCTCAGGCGATGAGCCTGGCGATCAGAAAGGCGGCGCCTGCCGCAAGCCCCCCCAGGAGCACTGTCTGGAGAGCACTGCGGAACGGCAAGGTGCCGGTGAACCTCCCTTTGACATACCCGAAGAGGAAGAGCGCCAGGAGCGTGCCTAGCGAAGAAACGGGCAATGCCGCCTCTGCATGCCCGATGAAGAAGTACGGTAGCAAGGGGATGAGGCCACCGGCGGCGTAGGCGCCTGCGATCGTCAAGGCGCTCCAGGCCGCCCGGCCCGGATCCGGACGCTCGAGCCCCAGTTCGAAGCGCATCATGAAGTCCACCCATGCGCGTGGCCGAGCACGGAGGGCCCGCACCACCGGGGCAGCCTCCTCGACCGTCAAGCCGTACTCCCGGAGCACGCTCTCGACCTCCTTGGCCTCGATGTCCGGGACCGTCCGTGTCTCCTCCATCTCGCGCTTGAGTTCCCGTTGATAGTGTTCCGCGTCGCTCTTGGCGGCCAGATAGCCTCCCAGTCCCATGGAGATGCTGCCGGCCGCAATTTCGGCCAGGCCCGCGACGACGACGGTGCTCGAAGCGGCGATCGCCCCGCTCAAGCCCGCCGTCAAGGCAAACGGAACGGTCAGGCCGTCCGACATGCCGATGACGATGTCGCGAACGGTGTCCGACGCCGTGAAATGTTTCTCGATGTGCCGGGTTTGCGGAGCCATGACCACCGTCCCGAGGGGAAAAACGCGAGCAGGCGTCCCATTAAGCCATGGCGCTCCCGTCCAGGCAAGCCTAATCCTTCAGGAAGGCCAGGACCTGCCGGTTGAGGCGGTCAGGCTGCTCCGTGATGAGGACATGCGCCGCATCGGCGATCACCTCGACCTGCACGTCCGGCAGCAAGGCCTGGGCACGTCGGATCGCTGCCCGCCAGTCCAGGATCACCTCGTGATCACCGATCAGCAGCAGCGTCGGGGTCCGGATACGCGACAGCTCGGCATCCGTGAAGACGGTGGGACGCAGGATCGGCCCCCAGCGGAAATGCTTGATGCCCTGGTGGAACTGGTCGTAAAGCTCGTGAGGCGGCTCGTTCCCCTTCTTGGTGGTCCAGCGCCCGAAGCTCATGGCGGACCAGCGGTTCCTCAGCATGGCCATCAACATCAGGCGCAGGCCAAACTGGGGATTGAGCGGCATGAACGAGGCGGCAGGCGCCAGCAGGACGAGACGATCGACCCGCTCCGGGGCGAACAGGGCGATATTGAGGGCTACCCAGCCTCCGTAGGAGTGACCGACCACCGGAGCCGACGCAATC
>DATNQJ010000086.1:0-3593 GCA_036704085.1 Stenomitos sp. | reverse complement strand
GGCCCCCTCGGGGCCGAGATCGCGGCGTTGCGCCGGGATCTCGGCTCGGCGCTCGCGGTGGTGGCGCCGGCCTTTCCTGCGGCCGGCCGCACCACGCTCGGGGGCTACCAGCTCGTCAACGGCGTGCCCGTCAGCCTCACCTCCTACGGCCAGGATCCCCTCTATCCCGTCACCGAGTCGCACATCCCCACCCTCTTGGCCGAGAGCGGCGACCGGGTGGGCCTCGTCGACTGGCGGACGGTCTCCGCGGGGCCGGAGGCGATCGCCGCCGAGTTCTACGCCATGCTCGAGCGCGAGGTGCGCACGGTGGTGGTGGACGCGGTCCAGCCCGCGGACCTCGTCGCGGTCGCCGCCGCCATCCGCCGGGCCCCCTACCGGATCCTGCCCGCCGGCTCGGCGGGGCTTGCGGCCGCGTTGTGCGAGACTCGGCCCTCGGTGCCGCTGTTCGCGGCTGCCGAGGCCCCCAAGGGGCGCCTCCTCGGCAAGCTGCCGCCGGTCTTCATCGTCAACGGCAGCGCCAACCCCGTCAGCCTCGCCCAGCTCCAGGCCCTCGACGCCGACGTGCGCAAGGTCGTCGTCGACGTGCGCCAGCTCCTCTTGACCGACGACGAGGAGCTCGAACGGGTGGCCCGTCAGGTCCTGCAGGGCCTCTTGGCCGGCAAGGACGTGCTCCTGACCACCGCCGTCTCCCCCGAGCAGGTCCGGCGCGACCAGGAGCTCGGCACGGAGCTGGGGCTCAGTCCCTTCCAGGTGGGACACCACCTGTCCGAGGTCACAGGGCGCCTCGTCAAGCGGGTGGTCGAACAGGGCGAGCTGACGCACCTGGTGCTGGTGGGCGGCGAGACGGCGGCGTCCGTTTGTGCCCAGCTGCCGGGCGATCGCCTCGAGATCCTGCACGAGGTCCTGCCCGCCATCCCCTGTAGCCAGCTCGTCGGCACCCCCTTGCGGATCGTCACCAAGTCGGGCGGCTTCGGCGCCCCGGAGGCGCTCCGGGAAATCGTCACGCGCATGCGTTTGACCGGTCTCGAAGATGAGAGCCTGCGTCCTCGGCTCCGGTAGCTGGGGGACGGCGCTCGCCGCCCTCCTCGTGCACGCGGGCGTGCCCACCTGGCTGTGGGCGCGCGACCCCGAGACGGCGCGCGAGCTCGCGCGGGCCCGCTGCAACGCGCGCTACCTCCCCGAGCTGGCCTTTCCCGATGACCTGTGGCCGACCACGGACCTGTCGGTGGCCATGGAGGCCGATCTGGTCGTCGTGGCCGTCCCGTCCCAGGCCATGCGCGGGGTCGCCCGACAGCTGCGCGTCCGGCGCGGGACGCCCGTGGTCAGCGCCACCAAGGGCTTCGAGCTGGGCTCGACCCGGCGCATGACCGAGGTCCTCGCCGAGGAGCTGCCGGAGGCCGTGCCGCTCGCTCTCTCGGGGCCGAACCTCGCGGGCGAGATCGCCCTGGGGCGGCCCGCCTCGACGGTGATCGGAGGCGAGCTCGCGGCCTCGCGCCTCGTCCAGCAGGCCTTCAATTCCGAGCGCTTTCGGGTCTACACCAACGAGGATCTGGTGGGCGTGGAGCTGGGCGGCGCGCTCAAGAACATCACGGCGCTCGCGGCCGGCATCCTGGATGGCCTGGGGCTGGGAGACAACGCCAAGGCGGCCCTCATGACCCGGGGCCTCGCGGAGAACGCGCGCCTCGGCGTGGCCATGGGGGCCGAGGCGGCGACCTTTTCGGGCCTCGCGGGCATGGGCGACCTGGTGGCGACCTGCGCGAGCCCCCTGTCCCGCAACCACCGGGTAGGCGTGGAGCTCTCACGCGGCTTCAGCCTGCAGGACCTCCAGGACCGCCTCCACCTCACGGCCGAGGGCGTCCACACCACGGTGTCGGCCCTCGAGCTCGCCCGGCGTCATCACGTCGAGTTGCCCATCGCCAGCCAAATCTACGCGGTGCTCTACGAGGGTCTGGCAGCCGATCAGGCCGTCAGCGCCCTGATGGGAAGACCGCCGCGATCGGAGTAAGATAGTTAGTCTCGTCCTTATCGCATCCACATGAAAGGGAACAGTGCCATCAATGCGCATCTGCATGCTTAGTTGGGAATATCCCCCTCGCATCGTGGGCGGCATCGCCCGCCACGTCGAGGAGATCTCCGAGGCCATGGCGGCCCAGGGGCACGAAGTGCACGTGATCACCGCCGATCACCCCAACACCGAGGCCTACGAGCAACGGAAGGGCGTCCACATCCACCGGATCAAGGACATGCCCCCCGAGACCCCGGACTTCGTCAGCTGGGTCCTGCACCTCAACTTCGGCATGGCCGACCAGGCCCTGCGCATGCACATGCACCAGCCGTTCGACCTGGTCCACGCCCACGACTGGCTCGTGAGCCAGGCGGGCATCCTGCTCAAGAAGGCCATGAACGTGCCCCTGGTGGCCACCATCCACGCCACCGAGGCGGGCCGCATGCACGGCATCCACAACACCATCCAGTCCTACATCAACCAGCAGGAGTGGCGCCTGACCTACGAGGCCTACCGGGTCATCGTCTGCTCGGAGTACATGCGCCAGGAGGTCAAGAGTCAGTTCGGCGTGCCCGACGACAAGCTCGACGTCATCCCCAACGGCATCGACTACAGCAAGTTCGACTTCGACTTCGACAAGGCGCACTTCCGTCGCCGCTTCGCCCTGGATCACGAGAAGATCGTCCTCTTCGTCGGCCGCATGGTCCCCGAGAAGGGCGCCCAGGTCCTCGTCGAGGCCATGCCCCGCGTGCTCGCCCAGTCCCCCGAGGCCAAGTTCGTCGTGGTCGGCAAGGGCGGCTTCCTTAACGAGCTGAAGGCCCGCGCTGCGGCCCTCAACGTCGGCAACAAGGCCCTCTTCACGGGCTACGTGGACGACGACACCCTGCTTCGCCTCTACAAGGTGGCGGACGTCTCGGTGGTCCCCTCCCTCTACGAGCCGTTCGGCATCGTGGCCCTCGAGGGCATGGGCGCCAAGCTCCCCACCGTCGTCGCCGAGACCGGCGGCCTGGGCGAGATCGTCGACCACACCCGCACCGGCATCACGACCTTTGCCGGCGACGCCGGATCGCTCGCCTGGGGTCTGTTAGAAGTGCTCAAGAATCCCGAGTACGCCCACATGCTCGGCGAGAACGCCTTCCGCAAGGTCGAAGAGGTCTTCAACTGGCCCTTGATCGCCCGCGCGACGGTCGGCGTCTACGATCGCACCCTGGAGGCCGCCGGCCGAAAGGCGGTCCCCTCGGCGTAAGCTCCTGGTTCGGGCCCCCGCCATGTCGGCGGGGGCCTTTTTACTCCCCGGGAACACCCCCTCAAAAGGCTTGCTAGTCCCCTTCCGCCAAAACGTTTCTGTATGTTAAGATCGGAAGGATTGCGTAACGAATGGCGCCGGTTTGCGGGCCTTCGAGCGCACGCGCCCTACAACGGAGTAAGGAGTTTCCCCATGAAGGCAGTCCTGATGGCTGGTGGATCAGGGACCCGGCTGCGGCCCCTGACCTGCGACATTCCCAAACCCATGGTGCCCATGCTCAACAAGCCGATGGCCGAGCATATCATCAACCTCTTGAAGCGCCATGGCATCACCGACATCATC
>DATNQJ010000085.1:0-3104 GCA_036704085.1 Stenomitos sp. | reverse complement strand
GGCTCGTGCTGTGGAACGGCCCGAAGTAGCGCGCCCCGTCCTCCTCGAGGAGGCGGGTCACCTGGAGGCGCGGATACCGCTCGGAGGTCAGCTTCAGGAAGGGATAGTGCTCGTAGCGGCGCCCCCGCACGTTGTACAGGGGCATGTGCTCCTTGATGAGGCGCGACTCCAGCAAGAGGGCCTCGAGCTCCGAGCCGGTCTGGTAGACCTCGATGCGCTGCACCTCGTGCTTGAGACGCTCGGTGCGGCGCGTGTGGCCGCCCCCCTTGCGGAAGTAGGAGCGCACGCGATCGCGCAGGTTGACCGACTTGCCGATGTAGAGAAGCTCGCCCGGCGCCCCCGAAAAGAGGTAGACGCCCGGCGAGCAAGGAAGGGTTGAGATCGCATCCGGGCCAAGCTGCAGCACCTGGCCCTCGAAGATCACCCGACGAGAACCTTGGCGCGCTGCCACAGGGCTTCCATCTCGTCGAGCGAGAGCTCGGGGAAGCGGCCCTCGGCGAGCTGCTCCATCTGCTCGAAGCGACGGCGGAAGCGATGGTTCGCCAGCCGCAGGGCCTCCTCGGGGTCGACCTTGAGCTTGCGGCCGAGGTTCGCGATCGCAAAGAGTATGTCGCCCAGCTCGTGGGTCACCGCGTCCTGGCCCATGTGCTCCCGCAGGGCCTCGCGCAGCTCGCCGATCTCCTCTTCGATCTTGTCGAGCACCTGGATGGCCTCGGGCCAGTCGAAGTGGACGCGGGCGGCCTTGGCCTGGATCTTCTCGGCCACGACCAGGGCGGGCAGGGCCATGGTGATACCCGAAAGGGCCGATTCCTGCTTCTTCTCGGGCTGGGCCGCCTTCTCCTGGGCCTTGATGTCCTCCCAGCGCTGCACGACCTCTTCGGCCCCAGAGACCGAGGTCTCGCCGAAGACGTGCGGGTGCCGGCGGACGAGCTTGTCCGAGATGGCGTTGGAGACGTCCTGGATGTCGAACTCTCCCTCTTCCTGGAAGATCTGGGCCTGCAACACCACCTGCAACAAGAGGTCGCCGAGTTCCTCCTCGATGGCGCCCACGTCGCCCGAGTCGATGGCCTCGACCGTCTCATAGGCCTCCTCGAGCACGAACTTGCGCAGGCTCTCGGGCGACTGCTCGCGATCCCACGGGCAGCCGTCCGGCGCGCGCAGGCGGGCGATGACCTCCACCAGGCGCGAAAAGCCCGTGACGGGAGCCGGCGGCAGGTAGAGGGTCGTCAGGTAGTCCACCCAGTCCAGGCGATCGATCTCGTAGAGGGGGACCTCCTCGAGGCGCTCCTCGCCGGGCACGCCCGCAGCTCGAACGACCTGCACCTTGAAGTCGTCCGGCCAGAAGCGCATGAGGTGCAACTTCACGTCGTTGGCGATCTGGGGGTTGTAGAGCTGGAGGACGATGGTGTGCCAGTCCGGACGGATGTCCCGCCCCTCGAGTGCGAGACCGTCCACCACCTGCATGCCGTCGTTGGGGTCGATCCCGAGGCGGCCGTAGAGCGCATCGAGCGCGCTCAGGCCGGCCACGATCTCGATCTGGACGGCGTCCTGCTTCAAGAGGTGGCTGACGGTGTCTTCGGCGACCAGGGGATGCCCCGGCACCGCGTAGACGACGTCCTGGGTGGCAGCCTCGGTGAGCAGGCGCTCGGCGATGCGCTGGTAGACCTCCGCGAAAGAGGCTCCCTGCTGGTACAGCGGGTCGAACGACTCCCAGCGCAGGCCCCACTTGCGCATGGCCACGGTCGTCGGATGGATCTCGGTGCGCAAGAAGAGACGACTGGCGCGCTCGAGGGTCTCGCGCGCCGCGAGCGTCATCTGGCCGGGATCCCCCGGCCCGAGGCCGACGACCGTGATGCTACCCATGGGTTAGTGCTTCTCCTCCGACTTGATGTCCGGGTGACCGGCCGGCATATCCGGGTGACCGGCGGGCAGGCCGCTCTCCTTGGGCTGGTACTCCGCCTTGATCTCGATCTTGGCGTCCTTCTTGAGGCTGTCGACGTACTTCTGGAACGCCCCGTTGCGCTGCTGGCCGACCAGCTGCTCGCGGATCTGGGGCGTCACCTCGGCGAGGCTCTCGGTGCGCGCCGGACGCATCTCGCCGCGCTTGATCAGATGGTAGCCGAAGTTGGTCTTCACGGGCTCGGAGACCTGACCCTCCTTGAGGGCGAAGGCGGCCTTCTCGAACTCGGGGACCATGCGGCCCTTGCCGAAGAAGCCCAGGTTGCCGCCCGAGTCCTTGCTGCCGGGATCCTCGGAGTTGGCCTTGGCGAGTTCCGCGAAGTCACCGCCGGCCTTGAGCTTGGCCTGGATCTCCTTGATCTTGGCGAGCGCGCGGGCCTCGTCCTTGGCCTTGTCCTTGGCCTGCTCGTCGAACTTGATGAGGATGTGGCTCGCGTTGACCTCTTCGGTGTGGGTGAACTGCGCCTTGTTCTTGGCGTAGAACTCCTTGATCTGCTGGTCGGTGACCGTCAGATCCTTGGTGGCTTCCTTCTGGAGCTTCTCGATGGTGACGCCCTTGGTGACCTGGTCCTTGAGGTCGGCCTCGGAGATGCCGAAGTCCTTGAGGGTCTTCTTGAAGGTGGCGTCATCCGGGAACTGCTTCTTGACCTCGGCAATCTTCGCGTCGATCTCGGCCTGGGTCGCCTTGAGGCCGAGCTTCTCGGCCTGCTGCAGGAGCAGCTCGCGCTCGGTCAGCTGCTGGATGATGCTCTTCTGCAGGCCGGCGAGCATCTGCTTGCCCTGGTCGGAGCTGAAGTCCACTCCGAAGCGGGCCGCGTACTGCTTCTTGGCCTGTTCGAGGGCGTGGTCGTACTCCTTGGTCGTGACCTTGTGGCCGTTGACGGTGGCGACGTAGGCGCCCTGACTGAAGGCCAGGTAGCTGCAGCCCGCCGAAGTCGTCCCGATGACCAGCGCGGCACTCACGCCCAACAAGGCCTTCATCGAATTCTTCAACGCGTTCTCCTCTCGTGGGGCGCATGACGCCCGATCGCGAATCCCTGCATTGTACCGGATTCGACGGTAATGAACAAAAAGGCCCCCCGGGCCGAGCCCCTTGCCCGCCCCGACGCCCTACCGACCAAAGGATGCCTTATCCATAACGAATC
>DATNQJ010000084.1:0-2708 GCA_036704085.1 Stenomitos sp. | reverse complement strand
CCCAGCTCCAGTACCTGTTGCCGCGCCTCTCGGGGTTGGGCCAGGTCCTGTCCCGCCTGGGCGGCGGCATCGGCACCCGGGGCCCGGGCGAAACGAAGCTCGAGACCGATCGGCGGCGCATCCGCCAACGCATCACCCAGCTGGAGCGGGACGTCAAGGAGCTCCAGCGCCACCGGGCGGGGCTCCGCCGGGGACGTTCCGAGCTGCCGCTCTTCGCCCTGGTCGGCTACACCAACGCGGGCAAGTCGACCCTCCTGAACGCGCTGACCAAGGCCTCGGTGCTCGCGGAGGACAAGCTGTTCGCCACGCTCGACCCCACCACCCGGCGCCTGGTGTTGCCGGATCGCGAGGTCGTGCTGTTGACCGACACGGTCGGCTTCATCCAGCACCTGCCGCACACCCTGGTGGCCGCCTTCCGTGCGACGCTCGAGGAGGTGGTCGAGGCCGACGCCCTCATTCATGTCGTCGACGGCAGCCACCCCAACGTCGAGCATCAGGTGAAGACGGTCCTCGAGGTCCTCGACGAGCTGGGCGTGCACGGCAAGCCCATGATCACGGCCATCAACAAGCGCGATCGCATCGAGGGGCCGACCCTCATCCGCTCGCTGCCCCCCGAGGCCACGCGTCCCGTGCTCGTCTCGGCCCTTCACCGCACGGGACTCGACGGGCTGCTCGACGAAATCGGGGCCCTGGCCCATCGCCTGCATCCGCATCCCACCCGCTGAGGCCTGCCGCGAAGCGGCTCGCCGGGCGAGGTTGAGCCTCGACTCCTTCTTGTGATGCCCGCGGGCTCCGCCTATGCTGGGGGCGCACGGGACAGACAGGAGGCAAGCCATGGCCAAGGAGGAATTTCGCTCGGAGAGCCCCGCCACCATGACCCGTTCGGCCCCGGTCGAGCACCAATCCCTCGACTCGCCGAAGACGACCAAGATGCCCCCGCACGGGCGCATCGAACTGGTCGACGTGGGCGACACGACCATCGGGCGCACCCGGTTCGAGCCGGGCTGGAAGTGGTCGACGGACGTGAAGCCCCAGGCGGGCACGGATAGCTGCCAGCTGCTGCATCGCATCTACATGGTCTCCGGCCGGATGGCGATCCGCATGGAGGATGGCTCGGAGCTCGAAATTGGGCCCGGTGAGGCGGCCTACATTCCCCCGGGACACGATGCCTGGGTCGTCGGAAACGAGGCCGTGGAGAACATCAGCTTCTCCCACGCGGGGAACCCCGACGTGATGGACGACAAGAGCAAGGACTGACCGAACGGTAGCGCCGGCATCTGGCCAGATGCCGGCGCTTTCTCGCGGTTCGGGGGCTTGCAAAACGCTCGGCGGCTACGGTAGGGTGATCCCGACGTCCCGAAAGGAGATAGCCCGGCCATGGCCACGTTCTTGCTCAAGACCGAACCCGAAACCTACAGCTTCGACGACCTGGAGCGCGAGCGTCGCACCGGGTGGGACGGCGTGCGCAACGCGCTCGCGCAGCGCCACCTCCGCTCGATCGTCCCGGGCGACGACCTCTTCATCTATCATTCGGGCAAGCAACGCCAGGTGGTGGGCGTCGCCAAGGCCCTGACCGGTCCGATCCCCGATCCGTCCGACGAGACGGGCAAGTCCATCAAGGTGGACGTGGAACCGGTCCGGCGCCTCCAGCGTCCGGTGACGCTCGCCCAGTTCAAGGCGGCCGGGTGGGACCAGTTCGACCTGGTCCGCATGAGCCGCCTCTCCGTGATGCCCGTGCCGGACGACGTACGCGCCTGGATCCTCGCGCAGGAATAGCGCCTAGGGCGCCTCGGGCGGGGCCTGCTCGTCCATGGCCCCGCTCGCGATCAGGATCCCCGTGAAGGCGCCCACGGCGTGGCGATGGAGCAGGACGGGCACGATCACGCCGCCCGGCAAGAGGATCCAGAGCGTCTGCTCGATGTCCATCTTGACCCCCCACACGAGGATCACGAACAGGAGCCCGAGCAGCGCGATGCTCAGGCCGTAGCCGATGTAGGCGCCCCCCGTGAATTCGCCCTCCTTCAGCTTGAGGACCTGGCCGCACTCCGTGCAGTAGGGGCGCGGCTTGAAGAGGCCATCGCTGATCTTGCCGCGACCACACCGAGGGCAACGCAGCGTGAAGCCGCGGAGCACCGCCGTGACGTAGACCGGGCGAGGAGGGAAAGGCGTCGTAGAGCTCATCAGTCAGCAGAACTTTCTAGTGGCAGGAAGATGGGTGGCAGCTCAGTTTGCGCGGGCTGTTTCCGTCCACGCAAGTGCGGTCATTTTTACTTGGTCTCGACGACGTAGGGCATGTTCGTCTGAACGTACTTGCCCCCCGCGTAGAAGTAGATGTAGTCGCCGCCCGCTTCGGAGCGGGTGACCTTGGAGCGTCCGATGTCGTACGTGCGGACTTCATGGCCGTCCATGCTGTAAAGCGTGACGGTCTTCGGTGAGGCGTCCCAGTTCCGCTGGAACTGGTTGAAGCTCTCCTCGATGCGGGCGCAACCGGCAAGGGCGGCGAGCAGCGAGACGACCACGATGGCGCGGAGGGGCATGGCAGAGGTCCTTTCTAAGCGATTGAGCGTTAAAAGGCTACCACGAAACCCCCATCCCTGCTGACTCGCGGGGGCTCAGGCCCTCGGGTAGAATGGTCCTGTGCCTTACGTAGAGCTTCATTCCACCGACGACCTGCCCGGCGCGGCCGACGCCCTCCGCCGGGTCGAGGC
>DATNQJ010000083.1:0-2853 GCA_036704085.1 Stenomitos sp. | reverse complement strand
AGCTTCTCCACGCCCTCTCCGAGCAGGACCGCCTGGACGCGCGCGCCCAGCAGATCGCCCAGCTCGCGGGCCTTGTAGAAGACCTGCTTCGTCTCGGGCGCGATGAAGCCGTCCTGGACCTCGCTGAAGACCCAGATGTTGCGGTACTCGTTGCCCGTGTTGAGGGTGCCGCCCGTCGCGGCCGAGAGCGCCGCCTCCTGGGTCGAGGCCCAGTCCAGCCAGGGGTTGTCGAATTCGTTGCTCATCGTTCCCTCCTACAAGAGGCCCCGGCCGGCCAGCTTCTGGTTCAACTCGGAGATGGTGCCCGCGCTCGCGCCCTCGAAGACCTGGACGCGCTTCTTGCGCTCTGGCGCCGAGACGCGGACGACCTTGGTAGTCGAGCCTGCGAGGCCCACGCTAGCGGCCGACAGCCCGAGGTCGGCGAGCGACCAGGTCGTCATGGGCTTCTTGGCAGCCTTCATGATGCCCATGGCGGTCGCGAGCCGCGGCGCCTTGGCCTCACGGGTCACCGAGGCCACCGCGGGCAGGGAGCTCTCCACCACCCGGACGCTCGCATCCCAGTCCTGCTCGGCGACGAACTGGCTCGCGTTGACGTCGAGCTTCCGAACGGCCGAGACCAAAGGGAGCTTGAGGGCTTCGGCGAGCATGGGGGCGACCGCCCCGGTCCAGCCGTCGATGGAGCGGCGGCCGGTGAGGATCAGGTCACAGGGGCCGATCTGGTCGATGGCCGCCGCGAGTACCTGGGCGGTCGTGACGGCATCCGAGCCCTTTGCCGCGGCGTCGGTGACGAGGTAGGCCTCGTCCGCGCCCATGGCGAGGGCTTCCTTCAGAGAATCCTTGGCCGTCTCGGGCCCCAACGAGAGGACGGAGACCTTGCCGCCCAGCTTCTCCTTGAGGCCGATGGCCATTTCCAGAGCATACTTGTCCTCAGGGTTGGTCATCCCCTTGGCGCGGTCCCGCTGCAGCACCCCGGTGGCCGGGTCCAGGCGGACATCGGTGGTATCGGGGACCTGCTTGATGGTCACGACGATGTTCATGGTCACCTCGAAAAAAAGAGCGGGGCGAGGCCCCGCTCTCCGGACGATTCCTTAGAGCAGAAGCCGCAGGCGCTAGACGCGGGCCATTTCCTTGGCGTACTGCTTGAGCACGTTGCGCGCGATGACCAGCTTCTGGATCTCGTTGGTGCCCTCGAAGATCTCGTAGATGCGGGCGTCGCGGAACATGCGCTCGATCGGGTACTCGCCCGAGTAGCCGATGCCGCCGTGGATCTGGAGGGCCTTGTTGATGACCCAGCTCGAGTTCTCGGTGCAGAACAGCTTGACCATCGAGCCGGACTCGGTGATCTTCTGGCCGCTCTCCGCCTGCCAGGCGGTGTAGTAGACCATCTGCTCCATCGCGAAGATGCGCGTGGCCATCTCGGCGAGGTAGAACTGGATGGCCTGCTGCTCGGCGATGGGCTTGCCGAACTGGATGCGGGTGGTGGCGTGCTTGACCGCGAGGTCCATCGCCTCCTTGGCAGCGCCCAGCGCGGCCGCGCCCAGGCTCAGACGGCCCTTGTCGAGGATCTTCATGGCGGTCACGAAGCCGAGGCCCACCTGACCGAGCACGTTCTCCTTGGGCACGCGGACGTTCTTGAAGAAGACCTCACGGGTGTCCGAGCCCTTGATGCCCATCTTCTTTTCCTTGGGGCCGTTCTCGATGCCGCCGAAGGCGCGCTCGACGAGGAACGCCGTGACGCCGCCGCGGGCGCCGAGCGCCGGATCCGTCACGGCGAAGACCGTGAACAGGTCGGCGATGCCGCCGTTGGTGATCCACATCTTGTTGCCGTTGAGGATCCAGTCGTCGCCGTCACGCTCGGCGCGGGTCTTGATGGCCGCCGCATCCGAGCCCGCGCCGGGCTCGGTGAGGGCGAAGGCCGCGATCATCTCGCCCGAGGCGAGCTTGGGCAGGTACTTGCGCTTCTGCTCCTCGGTGCCGTCGATGACGATGCCGTAGGTGCCGATGCCGCCGTGCGCGCCCATGGTGACGCCCAGGCTCGAGTCGACGCGGCCGATCTCCTCGGCGATGATGGCGTTACCCATGTCGCCGATGCTCGAGCCGCCGTACTCCTCGGGGATGTTGGAGCCGAGGAAGCCCTGCTCCGCCAGCTTCGAGAAGACATCGCGATCGATGTGCTCTTCCTTGTCGTGCTTGTCCGCCAGGGGGCGGAGTTCGCGATCGACAAATTCCTTGGCCATCTGCCGGAGCATCTGGTGCTCTTCAGAGAAGTTGAAATCCATGGTGCTGATTCTCCTCTACTAATCGCGAAATGCGACCCTAACGATCCACGAACTTGGCCTGGGTCTTGGTGATGAACGCCTTGACCCCGATCTGCTTGTCCTCGGTCTCGCAGACCTTCCCGAACTTGTTGGCCTCGACCTTGAGGGCCTCCTTGAGGCTCTTGTCCCGGCCCTCGTACATCGCTTCCATCGTGTACTGGATGGCAAGGCGGCCCTTGCTGGCGATCTTCTTGGCGAGCGCCACGGCCTGGTTGAGCTCGTCGCCCGCGGGCACGACCTTCTGCACCAGACCCACGCGCAGGGCCTGCTGGGCGGTGTACATGTCGCCCGTCAGGATCCACTCGGTGGCGTTGGCGTAGCCGATGATGCGCGGCAGGCGCTGGGTGCCGCCGAAGCCCGGGATGATGCCCAGGTTGATCTCCGGCTGGCCGAACTTCGCCTTGTCCGACGCGATGCGGATGTGGCAGGCCATGGCGAGCTCGCAGCCGCCGCCCAGGCAGAAGCCGTTGATGGCGACGATGACCGGCTTCTTCATGCTCTCGATCTTGTCGAAGACGCTCTGGCCCTCGCTCAC
>DATNQJ010000082.1:0-6053 GCA_036704085.1 Stenomitos sp. | reverse complement strand
AGGCCGGAATCCACCGAAGGCGCCCCTGCGGAAGGTCAAGTACCCGTTAGCGCCCCGCCGGCGCGACCACGTCCGGTTCGAGGGGCTGAGTGCTCGTGGGCGCCTCGGCAGCCGGAGCCGCTTCGGCGGCCGGTGCTTCGGCCGGAGCTTCGGCGGCCGGCTCAGCGACGCTCTCCGCCGGATGCTCGTGCGGCGACTCCTCGCCTTGCGCCCCCGGGATGGGGTAGAGCGCGCGGTAACCCTGCGCGAGCTGGGTGTTGACCCTTACGGCCTGGGTCCCGGCGTTCTGATAGGCGTAGCCCGCGCCGATCTTCGGCAGGTTATCAGCCTGCTCCTGGGTCGTGACGACCACGCCCGCCGCCACGTAACGGCCATCCGGGATGTTTACGCCGATCGCCGCTGCTCGCGGCTCGAGCACCGACCCCTCACCCACCCGGGACTTGAACACGAGGGCCTGCATGCCGATGTACGCGTTGTCCGAGACCACCGAAGGCCCGAAGACCTGGCTCTGGGCACAGACCGTGACCTGCGAGCCGATGTAGACCGAGTAGGGGTCGCCGTTGACGACCACCTGGTTCTCCATCTTGCGGACGCCCTTCTCCTCGGTCGGCAAGCCGTGGATCACCGCCCCGTCCTGCACGCTCGAATCGTCGCCGATGAAGATGCTCTTGCCCTCGTCGGCGCGAATCGCGGCCTGCGGCGCGACGAAGACGTGCTCGCCGAGGCGCACGTAGCCGATGATGCTCGCCTGGGGATGGACGTAGGCGGAGCCCGCGATGACCGGGCGCTCCATGGTCAGGCTGTAGTCCGAGGTGACGTTGGGACCGGTGGTGACGTCCGGGAAACCATCGGGGTTGTGCCCGAAGCTCGTGGCCTGCTCGGACTCCGAGGGCCGCTGCACGATCACCTGCTGCGGCATGGCGAAGCGGATCGCGAGCGCCGCCGAACCGGCCGACAGGCCGCCCACCAGGAGCATCGAGAGGACGAAGGTGCCGTCGAGGGCCCCGGGGTTGATCTTGACCTTGGGAAGCTTGCCGGCGGGCAGCTTGGGCTTGGGAAGCTTGGGCAACGGCAACTTGAAGCCCTTGCCCGGCTTCGCGGGGGCGTTTTTGCTCATCGACAACCTCTCGAGGGTCTGGGATCTGCGCGCATTGTTCCCGCTTGGTCGACCCTTTACACCCTTTTGGCCGCCTGCCTATAATGGCGGGTCCCACGTTTAGCCGAAGGAGGCTTCATGTCGCTGCGCATGCCCCGCATGATTCCTGCCGCCCTCTTGCTGGCGAGCGTCGCCGCAATCGGGCATCAGAGCCCCGCCCTGGCCAAGGCCCCCGCCGCCAAGACTCCGGACGTCATCAAGGACGTCGAGCAGGCTGCCGGCCACAAGGTCGTGATGGGTGACAAGGTCCAGTTCACCACCACCAAGGGTAAGTTCGTCGTCGTGCTCTTCCCCAAGGAAGCTCCCAAGACCGTCGAGAACTTCGAGAAGCTCGTCAAGAAGGGCTTCTACAACGGTCTGACGTTCCACCGGGTGATCCCGGGCTTCGTCGCTCAGGGCGGCGATCCCAAGGGGACCGGCGAGGGCGGCCCGGGCTACACCATCCCCGATGAGCTGAACAGCACCCTCAAGCACATCAAGGGCAGCCTGGCCATGGCCAAGACGAGCGCTCCCAACAGCGCCGGCAGCCAGTTCTACATCGCCTACGACAAGCTGCCGCACCTCGATGGCAAGTACACGGTCTTCGGCCAGGTCATCAGCGGCATGGACGTCGTCGAGAAGCTCACGCCGAGCGATGCCGGCAAGCCGGACAAGATGCTCAAGGTGACCCTCGTCAAGTAACCGACGCCTTCACGTGAACAGCGCCCCGGGCTCCATTGACCGGGGCGCTGTTCACGTGTGAGGAGGCTCGCTACGGGCGAGCCGGGTTCCGGGAGAGCGTTAGCGGGCCATCAGGCCCTTGAAGAAGGCGACGGCCTTCTGGATTCCCCTGGGAGCGACCTGTGCCTTGGGAGCTTCGTCGGCCAAGAGCCCCGTGATGCCCGAGAGATCCGTCGGCGACAAGGGCCGGGTGTGGGCGAAGGTCAGGGGGCGACGTCCGACGCGGGCGGGCATGATCAGGCGCTCATTCACGGTGGGGATCCTCCTCTTCAAGGGGTCAGGTTAAGCCCGGACAAGGAAGTCTTAAACTTGATTTAAATATAGCTCGGCACGCGGCAAAACTTGCGCGAAGTTGCGAAAAAAGTTCAGGCGTGGCTCGGTTGGGCGAGGGGCTGGGTCACGGCCGGTTGGGTCAGCGCGTGGGTGCACCCCTTGATCTCGATCGGAAGCTGCAGGCGGAAGGCCGTTCCGGCGCCCACCGTGCTCTCGACCGACAGGTGACCGCCATGGGCCCGGGTGAGCCCGAGGGCGATCGCCAGCCCCAACCCCAGGCCCGCCTGGCGCGGGGTGGCCTCTGACGAGATCTGGTAGAAGGGCTGGAAGATTCGCTCGAGGGCCGCCGACGGGATGCCCGGACCGTTGTCCCGGACCCAGGTGTGGAGGTTCTCCCCCTCGCGCCGCACCTCGACCTCGACTCGGCCTCCGTCGGGAGTGTAGCGCGAGGCGTTGGAGAGGAGGTTGAGGAGCACCTGTCCCAGCCGCTCGGGATCCGCCTGGAGTGTGACGGCATGATCGGGCAGGACGACGGTGAGGGTCTGGCCCTTGAGATCGAAGGCCGGGCGGACCTGGTCCACGATGGACGCGACGAGCTCCCGGTACTCCATCGGCCGGATGGCGAGCATGAACCGGCCCTGGGTGATGCGGTTGTAATCCAGCAGATCGTCGACCAGGCGTTGGAGTTGCAGGGTGGCGCCCTGGATGCGGGAGACGAAGACCCTCTGCTCGGCGGTCAGGGGACCGCCAAGCCCGTCCTCGAGGAACTCGGCGAAGGCGAGGACGGAGCTCAGGGGCGTGCGCAGCTCGTGGCTGACCATGCCCAGGAACTGGGCGTGACGCTGGCGCTGCTCGTCCAGCTTGCGCGTCGCCCGGCCCAGCCGTCGCTGGTAGAACGCCGCCGAGAGCAGTCCGCCGGCCAGCGCCGCAGCGCCCGCGCCTATCCATGTCTGCCAGATCATCGACCACTCCTTCCCGGATCCGTTAAGGTAATTATAAACTAATATTACTGATTTATTAACACCGAATCCGTTTTTGTTTGAACGTGGCTTCAGCACAGGGTTTCAGCGCACTCCGGTGGGGACGGGCGCGTCGTGGAGGGGGGACAGGCATGGCGGTCTTCATCGTCAACCCACGCTCGGCCAACGGGGCCACCGGCGCCCGCTGGCCCGCCCTGGAGCGCTATCTGCGCGACCGGGGGCTCGCCGGGGAAACCTGCTACACCACGGGGCCCGGGGACGCTCGCCGCTTTGCGGCCGAGGCGCTGCGCGCCGGGGCGCGCCTGGTGGTGGCGGTCGGCGGCGACGGGACCATCAACGAGGTCGTCAACGGGTTCTTCGACGCGGGTCACCCGGCCGACTCGGAGCTGGGCATCCTGCCCTGCGGCACGGGCGGCGACCTGATCCGCACGCTCGGCATCGCCCGCGACCCCTATCGGGCCGCCGAGCACCTCCGCCAGGGGAAGGCCCGCCGGATCGACGTGGGGCGGGCCCGGTTCCGGGCGGATGGCGAAACGGTCGAGCGCCATTTCCTCAACATCGCCGAGGCGGGCCTCGGGGGCGCGGTGGTCGACCGGGTGAACCGTACGAGCAAGGCGTTCGGCGGCTTCGTGTCGTTTCTGGTCGGAACGCTCGCGACGTTTGCGACCTATCAGCCCGCCGAGATCACGCTGACGGTGGAGGGGGGCGTGCCCCAGCGCCTGCGTGCGTGGAACGTCGTGGTGGGTAACGGACGCTACTTCGGAGGAGGCATGCGCATCCTGCCCGGGGCCGAGCCGGACGATGGCCTGTTCGACGTGATGGTGGTGGGAGACGTGCCGCGCCGGGCCCTGTTCGCCAACGTCGTCGCCCTCTACCGCGGCACCCACCTCCACCAGGCAGGGGTGCAGCACTTCCGGGCGCGCGAGGTCACGGTCGAGGCCGCCCGTCCCCTCTTGCTCGATCTGGACGGCGAGCAGCCCGGCACCAGTCCGGTGACCTTCCAACTGCTGCCCGGAGTCCTGAACGTTCGACTTTGAGCTGAGTCTTGGGGTATCCTGGGCCCTAGTTACCCGAGTGCCAAGGAGGTCCCCTGATGCCGATCGCCATGCTCCCGAAGCTGGAAGGCTTTACGCATGACGACTTTGACGTCTTCTCGTTGCAGGGCTTCGAGGAGCGGATGACCGCCCTCAAGACCCACGTGCGGCCCAAGCTCGAGGCCCTCGGAGCGGCGCTGGCGCCCGAGTTGGCCCACCTCTTGGGCACGCCGGTCTTTGCCCATGTGGCCAAGCATGCGCGCCGCACCGTGAACCCGCCCCAGGACACCTGGGTGGCATGGTCGACCAACGCGCGCGGCTACAAGGCCCACCCGCATTTCCAGCTGGGGTTGTGGGGCAGCCACGTGTTCATGCAGTTCGCCCTCATCTACGAAAGCCCGCTCAAGGCCCCGTTCGCGCGCCGCGCCCGCCAGGAGCTGGATCGGGTGCGCCGTGCGGTGCCGGAGCACTTCCGCTGGTCCGACGATCACATGCGTCCCGGCGGGCGGATCCACGGGGAGCTCGGGAAAGAGGACCTGCACGCCTTCCTCGAGCGGGGAGAACGCGTGGCCAAGGCGGAGATCCTCTGCGGCGTGGACATGACTCGCGACGAGGTCGCGGCGCTGGCGGGTGCCGACCTGGCAACGTGCGCCCTGGCGACCTTTAAGGCGGCATTGCCCCTCTATAATCTGGCGACGACCTGAAGTCTCGCCTGGATGAATAGTTAAGAGTTAGTGATCTATTGTTATTTCCTCTAGGCGAGATAAGTTTTGCGCGTACAATGGGTACGGAGGGAACTAATGCCAACTGAACGACACACCATGTCTCCGTCCGTCGACATCATCTTGAAGCGCCTCGATGAGCTGGGGCTGCGCAAGGTGGAGTTCGCACGTCGGCTGGGCGTGAGCCCCGAGTACATCTACCGCATCCTCAATGGTAAGGTGGCGTTCCCGGGGATTCGCGAGACCCTGGAGAAGATGGCGGAGATTCTCGACATCGATCCGACTCGCTTCCCGGAGTACGTTCGCTTCCAGGAGGGGCTGTCACCCTCGGCCAAGCTGGTGTGGGATCGCATGCGCGAGCTCAAGCTGACCCGCGAGGACCTCTACCGCAAGATCGAGGGACGCATCAGTCGGCCTTATTTCTACGGCATCCTGCGCGGGGATCATCCCTTCCCGACCAACCGCGCGTTCATCCAGCTGTTCGCGACGGCGCTCGGCATGGAGCCCTCGGAGTTCCCCGAGTACAGCGTGGCGCGCGAGGCGCGCTGGCGCCACGACGAGATGAAGGAGCTCGAGCAGCGGTTCTTGAACCTATTGTTCGACAAGATGCTCTCGGACCGCGGGTACTCGGACAACCCGATCGAGTTCAACCTCGTCAACCCCGCGATGATGGATCTGTTCCCCAAGGACAAGGACTACTCGCCCGAGATCAAGGATCTCTTCAAGCGCATGGGCCACTGGGGCCTGGGCATTCCGGAGCTCGCGAAGCTCTCGGGCGTGCCGGAGCGGACGCTGCGCCTCTTGTTCTTCGGTCAGGTGGCTCCCAAGAGCGTGGCCGACGAGATGGTCCGCATCCGAGCGGCGCTACAGCTCGATTCCAACGGTTAAGTCGAACGCCCGGCCGAAAGGCCGGGCGATTCTTTAGAGGCCACGTCAGCAGCTTCAACCAGTAAGGGAGTCGTCTCCTGGGAGCGCCGGCGTCTCGCCGGCCCTGGTGACCGGGACCGGCAAGATGCCGGCGCTCCCAGGGGCACTTACCCCTCAGCCTTGGCCACTTGACGTTGGCTCTAGGGCCTTAGATCGACTCGCCCTGCAGCCGCGCGAGGCGCTGGGCCATCCGGAAGGCCTCCTCGGCCCCGCGGCGATCGCCCATGTCCCCCAACAGCGC
>DATNQJ010000081.1:0-18152 GCA_036704085.1 Stenomitos sp. | reverse complement strand
TGTCAGGTTGTTTAGAGCGCCTTGAGGGCGTTGATGCGGCCGTGGCCGAAGTGCAGGTCGAAGTCGGCGGTCATGCCGGAGGTGTGGACCGCGGCGCCCTCGATCTTGGCCTTCACCTGGTCAGGCGTCAGGCTGGGGTTCGCGGCGCGGACCAGGGCCGCCAGACCCGCGACGTGCGGGGTGGCCTGCGAGGTGCCCGTCACGTAGGCGTACTTGAGCTGCATCCGCATCCCGAACTTCTCCATGAAGTCCTTGTTCTTGGCGTACTCATCGATGCCCGAGACATTGTAGGTGGGGAAGGTCGAGAGGATGCTGTAGCCGGGGGCCGAGACCGAGCACCAGGTGCCGTACTGCGAGAACGAGGCGATCTTGTCGTTGCAGTCCGACGCGGCGACGGCGATCACGCCGGGGTAGGCGGCGGGGTAGCTCTTCTGGCCGCTGCCGTTGTTGCCCATCGCGGCGACCACGACGCAGCCCTTCGACAGGGCGTACTTCACGGCCTCGGCGCCGGTCTGGGTGGGCGAGGGACCGCCCAAGGAGAGGCTGATGACGGTGGCGCCGTGATCGGCGGCCCACTTGATGCCCTCGGCGACCGAGGCATCCGAGCCCGAGCCGTCCGCGCCGAGCACCTTGACGGGCATGATCTTGGCGCCGGGGGCCACGCCCACGATGCCGCCCTGGTCATCCTTGAGGCTCGCGGCGATACCCGCGCAGTTGGTGCCGTGACCCTGGTCGTCGGCGGCCGTCGCCTTGGTGTCGGCGGTGTTGACGCCGGGCACGAGCTTGGGGGCGAGGTCGGGGTGGGTGAGGTCCACGCCGGTGTCGACCACGGCGATGATCTGGCCCTTGCCGTCGGTCTTGGCGTTGGCCTCGAGCGACTGGATCAGCTTGGGGCCGTACTCGCCCTTGAAGTTCGACTCGGGGTTCGGGGTGATGGCCTCGGCCTTCACTTCGTCCTGCAGGGTCGGGATCGAGAGGCGGTAGTTGGGCTCGGCGTAGACGACCGAGGGGTCGTTCTTGAGGGCCTGGAGGGCGGCCTCGAGGTTACCGTCGGTGACCGCGTCGACCTCGACACCCGAGATCTGGGTGGAGCGGACACGGCGAACGTTCTTGACGCTCGAGAGGGCCTGGATGCCCATGCGGCGCTTGACGATCAGCTGGGGCTGGCCGCCTACCGAGTAGACGTTGCTCATCGCGGTGCCCGTCGTCGAACGGATGGCCGTGCCCGAGTTGGGCATGCCGCAACCAACCAGGCTCAGGGCCAGAAAACCAAGGGCGACGGAAAGGCGAGTTTGACGGGTCATCGGGTGAGTCCTCCACTTCCAGGCAACAGGGGGCGTCACGGGTTTGCTATAGGCGAAGCCCCGCAGGGCGTTCGGGCGAAGTGAGTGGGATCCGTCAGGGAGTTTCGCAACAATCGGATAACCCTCGGTTAACCGACTTTTAAACTTTAGCTCAGATCCGGACTCCGGATCAAGAGGTTTTAAGGTCTCCTTAATGTAAATTTTATCTTAATCTGGGCGGTGCCGGCGCAACGGTCCGGACGGTGCGATCGCTCGCCGTTCCAGAGCTGAAAAACGTCCATTGCTTGAGGCTTTGAGGGGGGTAGGGTGGGTGCTAAGATAGCCGGAGCGTCATGTTGCGGATTGTTAAGTAGCCGAACACTGCGTCAAGTCAAGTAGGAGGGTGGATGGACATCGATCGCGTGGTCATCGAGCGCCACGATGGGGACACCTATTGCGGGATCCTGACCTACTCGCACGACATGCGCCGGCAGATGCTGACCTGGAGCTTCGACATCAACGAGGAGAAGAAGGTCGTCCTGCTGCTCTATCCCTCCAGCTCGACCTCTCACTATCCCGAGGTGCAGAACAACTACCGCCAGCTGGCGGATGCCATCCTCGACGAGATCTTCCACCTCAGCTCGCGCTGAGGTCTGGACGAAGCGACGCCCCGCCGCCAATTTCGGCGCGGGGCGTTGTTCTATATGAATGAGTGGTGCGAGGCTTAGCGTGGATCCTGGCTCGCCAGCGCCCGGTAAATCTGGGCCTCGCTGCAGGCCTCGAGCTCGATGAGCGCGGGGCCGAGCCGCAGGCCGGTCCGTTGCTGGCGCTCGAGGGCCGCCTCGATCTGGGGCGGCGTCACGATCCCGAGTTGCAGCAGCAGCTCGCCGAGGCGCACGTCTTGGTATTGGTCCTCGAGGGTGCTCCGCAGCTGCGCGAAGGAGATGTAGCCCAGCCCGAGCAGGATCTCCCCGATGCGCAGGTAGGGGCTCTCGAGCTGGACCGAGAGGGCGTGGTCGAGCTGCTCGGCGGCGATGATGCGGCGCGCCAGCAGCAGCGAGCCGAAGTGGAGGGCGGCCGCCGGGACGCGGTGGGATCCCGACGGGACGATAGCCGAGACGAGCGGCGCGGGGTTGGGGACGGACGTGGCCGATGACTGCTGCACGGGGCATCTCCTTATAAGGCTTGGTTGAACGCCATTATAAGCCAAGGTGAAGCCTGCCGGGGGATTATTACGCTCCTTAACCAAGAAGCCCGACCGTACGGTCGGGCTTCGGGGCGTTCGGTCGGGAGGCGCTAGAAGAGGCGCGCCTTGACCTTGATCGATCCGTCCTTGTCGAAGAGCTGCTGGCCCTTGGTCTGGTCGACCAGCGGCTCCACCTTGTCGAGGGTCGTCTCGAGACGGGTCACGAGCCGGTCGAGGGTGTCGAGCGTCTTGGGCAGCTTCGCCAGGGTCGGGTTCGCCGCATCCAGGGTCTTGGGCAGTCGCGTGAGCGACGGCTCGAGGGCCGCGAGCGTCCGGTCCGTCTGGTCGATGAGGCCGGGGCCCTTCTTGGCGAGGGCCGCGGTCGCGGGCTCGAGCTGCGCGCTGACCCGATCCAGGCGAGCCACCAGGGCGGGGCCGTGGGTCTCGAGGGCCTTGGCCGAGGGCTCCAGGCTCGCCGTGAGGCGATCGAGGCGCTCCATCAGCTCGGGCGTGCGATCGACGGCCTTGTCCAGGCTCGCGACCATGTGGTTCAGGTTGCCCTCGTTCTTCGTCATGAAGCGGTTGAGGGTGCCGAGCGTCTCGCTGGCGTTGTCGATCGTCTGGCCGATCTTCTCGCCGCGGCCGTCCAGGGTGCGCGCCAGCGAGTGGACGATGGCCGAGATGTCCTTGGGATTCACGTCCTTGAGCACGGGGCCGAGCTGCTTCATGACCTCGTCCACCTCGACCGGGACGGTGGTCTCGGCGATGGTGTCGCCGCTGTGGAGCAGCGGAGCCGTCTCCGACTGGGGCAGGAGCTCGATGTACTTCTCGCCCAGCAGGCTCTTCATGCGGATGGCCGCCTTCACGTCCTGCCGCACCTCGGCGTCGGTCTTGAGGCGCAGCTTGACGAGCGCCTTGTCGTGGGCGACCGAGAGCGAGTCGACCGAGCCGACGTTGACGCCCGCGATCATGACGGCCCCGTCCTTCACCAGCCCCGCCGCGTTGTCGAACTTGGCGGAGACCACGATGGCGTTGCCCACCTTGAGGCCGCCGACGGCAATCGACATGTACGCCAACAAGCCCAGGGCCGAGACGATGAAGGCCCCGAGGGCGACGTCGTTGAGTAGCTTGCGTTCCATATTACTCCTTGGAGCCCGCGGCTCCGGGATGGCTCCTAGACGACCTGGATGGGGCCGTCCGCGCTGCGATCGAAGAACTGGCGCAGGATGGGATCGTCCGAGGTCTTGAGGGTCTCGCAGGATCCGTAGGCGATGAGCTTGCTCTTGTAGAGCATGGCGATGCGATCGGCGATCTGGAAGGTGCCGGGGATGTCGTGGCTGATCACGATGAAGGTCAGGCCCAGCTCGTGCTGCATGCGCAGGATCAGCTTGTCGATGGCGTCCGACATGACCGGGTCCAGGCCCGAGTTGGGCTCGTCGAAGAGGACGATCTCGGGCTCCAGGGCGATCGCCCGGGCGATGCCCACGCGCTTGCGCATGCCGCCCGAGAGCTCCGAGGGGAACTTGTGCTCGACCCCGGGCAGGCCCACCTGGGCGAGCTTGGCGGCCACGATCTCGCGGATCTCGCGCTCGGACTTCTTGGTGTGCTGGCGCAGGGGGAAGGCCACGTTGTCGCCGACGTTCATCGAGTCGAAGAGGGCTCCGTCCTGGAACAGCATGCCGAACTTCTTGCGGGTCTCGTACAGCTCGCGCTCGTGCATGCACGTGATGTCCTGGCCATCGACGGTGATGGCGCCCTGGTCGGGGCGCAGGAGGCCCACCAGGAGCTTGATGAAGACCGACTTGCCCGTGCCCGAGGGGCCGATGATGACCGTGGTCTTGCCGCGCTCGATGCGCAAGGAGACGTCATCCAGGACCTTTTGCTTGCCAAAGGCCTTGTGGACGTTGCGGAACTCGACGATGGTCTCGCTCGGGAGCGGTCCGGAGCCCGTGATGACCCTTGAAGTCTCGGTGTTCATAACCCCACTCTACCCAAAGAGGGCTTCGGACAAAAAGTAGTTGATGATCACGATCATGGTCGCGATCACCACCACGGTGCGGTTGATGGCGCGGCTGACGCCCTGCGGGCCCGGGCCGCTGGTGAAGCCGTAGTAGCAGGCGATGACGCAGGTGAGGATCGCGAAGATGCAGCCCTTGAGCATGGCCGCCTCGAGGTCCTTGAAGGTCAGGTAGCGGGTGACGTCGGCGATGAAGGTGCCGGAGTTGACGCCCAGCTGGTAGACGGCGACCACGTAGCCCGCGGCGATGGCGGCCATCGACGAGAAGACGATGAGGCAGGGCGCGACCAGCACGAAGGCGATGAAGCGGGGCACCATCAGGTACCAGAAGGGGTTGACCGCCATGACCTCCAGGGCGTCGATCTGCTCCTTGATGCGCATGGTGGCGATGGTGGCCGTCATGTCGGTGCCCGGCTTGGCGGCCATCATGGCGCCGACGATGATGGGCGAGAACTCGCGCAGGCACATGAGGCCCGAGTAGGCGCCGACCATGTCCTGGCCGCCGAAGCGCTGGAAGACGTAGTAGCCCACCAGCACGATGTTCGAGCCCACGAAGGCGCAGATGGCGATGATGACGGGGAAGCTCTCGAGGCCGATCTTCATCATCTGCTCGAGGATGAGCAGGAGGCTCGGGCGCTTGTGGAAGATCCAGCGCACGATCTGGGCCCAGAAGCGGGCGACGGAGCCGAACTCCGCGAGGACGCCCGCGCCCTTTTCAAACAGGCGAACCATTAGCCAAGCACCTTGAGCAGCCAGGTGGTGATGAAGTAGTTGCAGATGGCGATCGCCACGATCGCATGCACGACCGTCTTGTTGGCGGCCTTGCCCACGCCCTGGGCGCCGCCCGACACGTTGTAGCCGTAGTAGCAGGCGATGAGGCCGATGAGCGCTCCGAACACGCAGCTCTTGAAGAGGCCGCCGAAGATGACGTTCATGTGGACGAATTCCAGCAGGTTGCCGAGGAAGACGCCCTTGGTGACGCCCTTGAGGCCGACGGCGACGACGTAGCCCCCGACCATGCCGGCCAAAGAGCCGAACAGGCTGATGAGCGGGCAAGCGACGACCATGGCGATGAGGCGCGGGACCACGACGAACTTGAGGGGGCGCACGGCCATGACGCCCAGGGCGTCGAGCTCTTCCTTGACCCGCATGGTGCCGATCTCGCCCGCGATCGCCGTGCCCGCCTGGGCCGCGATCATGATGGCCGAGAGGGTGGGGGCCATCTCGCGCAGGATGGACTCGGCCAAGAGGCTCGAGAGCACGTGGTCCGCCCCGAAGATGCGGATGACGGCCAGGCCTTGCAGCGAGCCGATCATGCCCACGGCGGTCATGATGGCGAGGACCGGGACCAGGCACTGGAAGGTGATGGTGTGCAGGGCCCGGCGCATCTCGGCGATGTAGATGGGCGGCGTGACCATCGCCTTGAAGATGTCGGCCATGAAGCGCCCCATGCCGCCAAGGACGGTGAGGAAGCTGTAGAGAGGTTTGAAGATGGCCTGGCCCATGTCATCATCCTACCACCGAAAACGGCTTGGTAACAAGGGTCCCGGCCCCCCGTGAAATGACAACGAGCCCCAGGCATCGCCTGGGGCTCGTTGCGAGCATGGAGTTGGGATTGGGGGGGAGGAACGCCTTAGAAAGTGGTGCCGGTGCTGCCGCCGTAGCCCGTGGTGCCGCCGTAGCCGGTGCTGCCACCGAAGCCCGTGCTGCCGCCGAAGCCCGTGCCGGTGCCCGTGCCCGTCGAGTCGCTGGTCGCCGAGGCCACCGCGTCATCCGACGACTTGGTAGGCTTGACCTCGAGGGTCTGGGTCTGGCCGCCGGCGAGGCTGAAGGTCTGATCCTGCGTCTCGACCTGCTGGCCCTTCTTCGAGAAGGTGATGGTCACCTTGCCCGAGACGTTGGAGTTCGAGGGGTTCTGCAGCTGGACGGTGACCGAGGAAATCTTCTTCCAGAAGAGAATGCCCGACATCTTCTTGTTCGTGACCGTGGCATTGATCTGGACCGGGGTCTGCACCTGGCCGCCGCCGGGGTTGAAGATGTTGCCGGGGTTGTTGTTGAAGCCGCCGTTGTTGTTGTTGTTCGTGTTGTTGTTGTAATTGGGGTCGGTCACGTTGGTGTTGTTGCCGCCGGTGCCGTCATCCGTCCCCGCGGGGTTGGTGCGGCCGCAACCGGTCATCATGCTGAGGGCCAGCGCCCCGACCAGAACCAGAATCGCCTGCTTGCGGAACATGTCTCCACCTCCACTGAATCCCAAAACTCGTTGCTCTTAACAGTATTTGGACTTGGACGGAGGAGATCTTGCCTCGATCCGTTTAAGGTCATATTAAGACTGGCGTAAGCTTTGGGAAAGGCGATCGCCCGCTCACGCGCAACGTGGGCGTAATCCGGGCGCCAGCTGGGTGTAACCGGATCGCGGCAGGATACGGGTACGGACTGTCGGAGGAGGACCCATGTTCGAGCATGCCGGAGCGGTGATGGATCAGGTCGTGCACAATGCCCCCGCCTTCATGGCGCAGAACGGGGCCTCGATCCTGTGGACGGGCATCGCCCTTTTCGCCCTGCGCTCGTTCATGCGGTGGGGGACGTACCACTAGCCTCTGTCGGTCGCAAAGGCAAACGGGCGACTCCCTGGAGCCGCCCGTTCTGGTTCGTTAGAAGACTTCCTTGACGATGTCGCGGTCGAGTAGCGTGAAGGCCTCGCGCGCCCGGGCCCGGAACGACTCGCCGACGCCCGGGATGTCCCGCAGCTGTTGCAGGAGATCGATCACCTGGCGCAGGTGTCGGACCAGCTGGCCCTCGTCGATGCCGGAGGCCTCGATGATGGGCGCCCACTCGAGCCCTTCGGCCCAGGCCTGGGTCAGGCCCGCGTAATCCGTCACCAGGTAGAGGGGCTGCTCGAGTTCGTAGCGCAGCATCACCCGCGCGAGGTTCTTGGCGGCCTTGCCGAGCCGCTCGAAGACCGAGTACAGCGTCGGGCTGAACTTGATCGAGCGCCACGACTGGCGGCCCCGGATCGGCTCGGCGACGAGCGCGCTCACGACCGCCGCGAGCTCCACGGGCGTCAGATCCTCCAGGTAGCCGCCGGCGATCGCCTCCGCGCACACCAGCTCGTTGGTGGTCCGGACGTTGGCGAGTGCCTGCCCGCGGGCCAGCAGCTCGCGTCCCCGCAAGAAGCCCGTCTCCTGGAGGAATCGCACCAGCTTCTGGAAGCCACGCCAGTGGTTGGAGTGGATGATGTCGATCTCCTTGGAGTACCGGGCGACCTCCTGCTCGAGGACGCGGAGGTCCTTGACCGCGTCCTGGCAACCCTTGCGCAGCTTGCAGCCCGAGCACGGGAAGGTCTTGAGCTGTTGCTCCACCTCGCGCAGCTTGGCGCGGGCCTTGACGATCTCTGGCGGCTCGGTGATGGGCTTGACCATCTCCTCGAGATCCAGGCCGCTGGCCTCGATCCACTCGTGCCAGGTCGGGCGGTAGTCGCCGGGCGTGTGCTGCTGGAGGTAGCTGAGTCGGCCCGCCTTGTCGATCACCGACTCGGGCAGACTGTGCACGGGCTCGGCGGGCAGCACCATGACCAGGTGTCGGGCGCCCAGCCGGGTGATGGCGGGCGTTTCCAACAACACCGAGTAGTGCACGTCGCCGCTCTTGACCTTCTGGACGTCCAGGAGGACGCCGAGCTGCGGGCTGGGAGTGCCGGGCGGGTGCACCAAGACCCAGCTTCCGGTCGCGGCCTGGGCGAGCTGCGTGAGGGCCGACTGGCGCGAGACGTACTGGCGCGAGGTCTCTAGGTTCATGAGCCGCTTGCGCAGGCTCTCGCGGTTGCCGCGGATCAGCTTCAGCTCGTCGAGCAGCTCCTCGCGCTGGCGCGCCTGGTCGAGGTCGCAGTGGCTGTCGAGCACCGAGAGGCGCTCCTGGGCCCGACGCCGGCGATCGAACAGGGAGGCCACGGCCCCCGAGCTCTGGAACTGGGCGAAGCTCTGCTCCACGATCCGGCGGGCGGTGTCCTCGTCGTAGCGGTGCGTGAGGTTGGTGACCATGTTGAAGTTCAGCGTGAAGCGACTGCGCAGGGGCTCGACGCCGCCCGTCACCAGGTGCGCCACCTCCATGGGCGAGTAGCGGTGGCTGACCACCACCACGCCGTAGCCCACCGTGTCCATGCCGCGCCGGCCCGCCCGTCCCATCATCTGCTGGAACTCGCCCACCGTGAGCATGCGGTTGCCCTCGTCCGTGCGCTTGATGACGCTCGAGAGCACGACCGTGCGCGCCGGCATGTTGATGCCCGCCGCGAGCGTCTCGGTGGCGAAGACCACCTTGATGAGCGCCCGCTGGAAGAGGCGCTCGATGAGGAACTTCAAGGGCGGGAGGAGGCCCGCATGGTGCGGGGCCGCGCCGTAGGGCAAGAGATCCAGCCAGCGCTTGGTCGCATGCGACCCCAGCATGCCGGGCGTCTGGCGGACGGCCTCCTGGACCATCTGCTCGATCTCGGCCCGCTCCTCGGGGGTGGTCAGCTCCATGTCCGCGTTGATGACGTCCTTGGCCTGCTCCTCGCAGCCCATGCGGCTGAAGACGAAGTAGATCGCCGGCAGCATCTCCTTGAGCTTGAGCTCACGGACCACCGTGACGGCGTCGGGCTGCTCGACCCAGCCCTCATCGTCGCCGAACCGCTTGACCGCGAGGCGGCCCCGGTCGTTGAAGAGGGGCTTGATGCCGGGAGCCGCGACGAAGGGCTTGAGAGGCACGGGGCGCTCGGCGTGGTAGACCACCTCCATGTCCTTGTGGACGGAGCTCACCCAGGTGGCGAGCTCCTCGGCGTTGGGGATGGTGGCCGACAGGGCCGTGACGGAGGTGTGCTTGTTGAGGAAGACGATCGTCTCCTCCCAGACCGTCCCGCGACCCTCGGAGCCGATGTAGTGGGCCTCGTCGAGGATGACGTGCGAGACGTCCGCGACCCGCATGGGGTCGGCGTGTAGGATGTTGCGGAGGATCTCGGTGGTCATGATGAGGATGGGGGCCTCCGGGTGGAGGACCACGTCTCCGGTCATGAGGCCGACCTGGCCCGGCAGGGCCGCCTTGAGATCCCGGTACTTCTGGTTGGAGAGGGCCTTGAGCGGCGTGGTGTAGATGCAGCGCGTGTTCGACTTGAGGGCGAGGAACACCGCGAACTCGGCCACGACCGTCTTGCCGGAGCCGGTGGGAGCCGAGACCAGCACCGACTTTCCGCTCGCCAGGATGTCCATCGCCTCGAGCTGAAAGGGATCGAGGGGGAACTTTTGGCCTTTCGCGAACTCCTCGACGAGGAGTCGCGGATCCGAAGGGGTCGTAATCATCGCGCAGTCCTTTTTTGCGCAGTGTAACACGCCGCTGCAAGCGAGCCAAGGAAAGTTAGGGCGCCTGATCAGCCTGTTCTCTCGCGCTGAAGGCGATTTTCTGCGAAGCAAGCAGGTGTCCCCGCGCGCCGGCGCCAACATCGGCTACAATGGCGTCATGTGGGACATCGAGGAGCGTTATTGGCAAGCCGGTGAGCGCCATCTCGCCGGAGTGGACGAGGTGGGGCGCGGCCCCCTGGCGGGCCCGGTCGTGGTCGCCTGCGTCGTCCTGCCCGGGCCGGATCATCCCGAGTATGCGGCCATCCGCGCCCGGCTGAAGGGGCTGACGGATTCCAAGAAGCTCTCCGAGGCGCGCCGCGAGCACTTCGCCGAGGTCGTGCGCGAGGTGGCGCTCGCGTGGTCCATCATCGAGGGCAGCGTGGAGGCCATCGATCGCCTCAACATCCTGCGCGCGACCCAGACGGCCATGGCGGACGCGGTGCGCCGGGTGCGGCGGACGGTGAAGCCGGATCGCTTGCTGGTGGACGGTCACCTGAAGATCCCGGGCCTGCGCGGCCGGCAAGAGGCCCTGGTGAAGGGGGATGCCCGCTCGATCTCGATAGCGGCGGCGTCGGTCATCGCCAAGGTCTACCGGGACGCGCTCATGGTCCGCATGCACGCGGAGTATCCGCTCTACGGCTTCGATCGGCACAAGGGGTATCCGACCGAGGAGCATCTGGCGGCGATCGCCGCGCACGGCCTCTGTCCGCACCACCGCCGCAGCTTCGGACCCTGCAAGCCCTGAGTAGGCGTTAGCCGCCGATCGAGATCAGCCCGTACGCCCCGCGCTGCGCCTGGGCGCGCAGGAAGGTGGCCTCGGAGATGACGGTCTGGCCGTTGGCGTTGGCCGGGTCGTTCATGTAGACCTTGCCGCCCGCGACCTTGGTCACCACCGTGTAGTGCCCGGACGTCGTCCCCGGGAACAGGTAGCTCGGGCGTACGTGCGCGATGACGAGCCGGCCCTTGGCGAGCTCCTGCTTGACCGTTTCCAGTTTCCCGTACAGGACCTTCGCGTCGAGCCCGTAGCTCTTGGCGCCGCGCACCAGCTGCTCGTAGCTCGTCCCTTCGTATTCGCTCGACTGGGACGTGCCCGCGCCCATACGGCGCCGGGTCGCCTCGATCGCGGCGTTGGCCGACTGAGGGGTCACGGTGATCTTGCGGAAGGCCTCGGCGACCTCGGTCAGGCTCGTGGGGCCGCAGTTGCCGTTACGCGCCGCATCTTCGTTCGTATTGGAGGCGCTGCGGTACTGCGAGATGTAGTAGCGGCTCGTATCCGCCGGCGGCGCCTTCGGAGCCGGAGGAGCCTTCGGGGCGCTCGGCTTGGGCTTCGGCTTGCTCGCCTCAGGTTGCGGCTTCGGTTTGGTCGGCTCGGGCGGTGCCTTGGGCGCGGTGAGTTGGCTCTTGGGCTTCTGCTTGAGCAGCTTGTCCACGAGTTTGCTCAACTTGCCCATGATCGACGGGGCGGGGATGGGCACCGGGGCGGGCGGTGCCGGCGGAGCGGTCGGCACGGTCGGAACCGTCGGCGCCTGCACCATCCAGTGCATCTGATCCAGAGCGTAGCCGAACGCCGTCTGCGGCGGCACCACGACCGGCTGGACCGGCTGGTACGGCGGGTAGTAGGTATAGGCGGCACGTGTCTGGATCATCATGGCACTCCTTGTTCCTTCCTTCGGGCTTGTGAGCGCCGAGTCGGTAAGGGTGCGGTTAAGCTTCGATGAGGATCCGGTGAATCTCGCCCTAGGGCGTGACCAGGGGGCCACGCCGCCGGAGCCAGGCGGGGTAGGCCAGGCAAAAGGCGCTGAAGGTGCCCCAGAGCGCCTTGGCAAAGAAGGGCAGTACCAGCAGATAGAGCGCCTTGGGCAGGAGGCGATTGCCTTCCAGCAGGAAGGTCGCATTGAGCAGGCAGGTCACGACGAAGGCCCACTCCATCTGGACGAGCACCTGACGTACGGCGGGATGGTCGAGGCGATCGCTCACATGCGGCGCGAAGCGCTTGGGGTAGGCCAGGAAGAGGGGGGCCTGGACGCAGGCGTCCACCGCGTAGACGAGGGCGATGGCGATCCAGACGAGCCCGAAGACGTTCCAGCCGGCCACGTAGTGGCCGAGGGCCAGGGGCGGCACCGTGAAGAGCACCAGGAGCCCCAATTGCTGGAGGACGTAGGCGCTCACCTCACGCCTGCGCCAGTATTCCCAGCCGAGCTGCGCGAGCCCGACGATCAGGCCCACGAGGAGCGAGGCGTCGAAGGCGTACGGCTTGACCAGGCGATCGATCTGCTGTGCGAAGGCCCAGTGATCGAGGAGCCATTCCCCGGCCGTGTAGCCGAGGAATGGCAGGAACATCGCTCCGAACCACCAGAGGCGTTGGAGCTTGGTCACGTTAGCGCGCGCCGACCGGCTGGATCAGGCCCAGCTCCAGGCCCACCTTCTCGAACGCGGCGAGCGCCTTGTCGAGGTCCTCGCGGGTGTGGGTGGCGGTCACGATGGTGCGCACCCGGCTCTTGTCGTTGGCAACGGTCGGGAAGCCGATGCCCTGGGCGAAGATGCCCTCCTGGAAGAGCCGATCCGAGAGCTGCATGGCAAGCGCGCCGTCGCCCACGATCACCGGGGTGATGGGGGTCTCGGAGTTGCCCGTGTTGAAGCCCAGGCGGCCGAGGCCCGCCTTGAAGTAGCGGGTGTTCTCCCAGAGCCGGTCGATCAGTTGGTGACCTTCCTCGGTCTGCAAGAGCTCGAAGGCCGCGAGGGCCGCCGCCGTGACGGCGGGCGGGTGCGAGGTCGAGAACAGGAACGGCCGCGCCTTGTGGATGAGGTAGTCGATGAGGGTGCGCGAGCCCGCGACGTAGCCGCCCAGGCAGCCGATGGCCTTGGAGAGCGTGCCCACCTGGATATGCACCCGACCGTGCAGGCCGAAGTGATCGACCGTGCCGCGGCCTTCCTTGCCGACGACCCCCGAGGCATGGGCGTCGTCCACCATGATGATGGCCTGGTACTGCTCGGCCACCTCGACGATGTCCGGCAGGGGCGCGATGTCGCCATCCATCGAGAAGACGCCGTCGGTGATGACGAGCGTGCGGCGGTAGTTGCCCTTCACCTCTTCCATGACCCGGCGCAGGTCGGCCACGTCGCCGTGCTTGAAGACGGCGATCTTGGCGCGGCTCAGCCGGCAGCCGTCGATGATGCTCGCGTGGTTCAGCTCGTCCGAGACGATGACGTCTTCCTTGCCGAGCACCGCCGACACCGTGCCGGCGTTCGCGGTGAAGCCCGACTGGTAGACGAGCGCCGCCTCGGTGTGCTTGAAGGCGGCGATCCGCTCTTCGAGGATGACGTGGTCGCGCATGGTGCCCGCGATGGTGCGGACCGAGCCCGAGCCCGCGCCGAAGCGGTCGATGGCCGCGTGCTCGGCGGCGATGAGCTTGGGATGGGTCGTCAGACCCAGGTAGTTGTTGGAGCTGAGGTTGACGACCTCGCGGCCGTCGAAGTTGGTGTCGTGCTCCTGCTTGCCCTCGAGGACCCGGGGCATGCGGTAGAGGCCCTTCGCCTTGAGCTCATCGAGCTCGGCGGCGAGGTAGCCGAAGGGATCGTAGGTCATCGTGCGGAACTCCTAGGGTGAGGAAAGGCGAGCCCGGAGGCTCGCCTTGGAAGGTTTTACGGGGTCAGGACGATCTTGCCGCAATTGCCCGAGAGCATCAGCTCCATGGCCGTCTCGTACTCGGACAGCGGCATACGGTGAGTGATCATGGGCGTGAGGTCGAGCTGGCGCGAGTTCAGGAGGTTCGCCACCTGGTACCAGGTGTCCATCATGCGTCGGCCCGTGATGCCCTGGACCGTCACGCCGCGCATGACGATGTCGTTGGCGACGTCCAGCTCCACTGGCTTGCCGGGGATGCCCAGGATCGAGTAGCGGCCGCCCGCGCGCACCATCTGGAAGGCGTCGCGCATGGCCTGGGGGTGACCGGACATCTCGCAGACGACGTCCACGCCGCCCGGCACCTCGCGGAGCACCCGCGCCACGGCGTCCTCCTCGTCGGCCTTGATGGTCACGGTCGCGCCGAGCTGGCGGGCGAGATCGAGCCGGTAGGCGTTGAGGTCGATGGCGATGACGGCGCCCGCTCCGGCGGCCTTGGCGACGCCGCAGGCGAGGATACCGATGGGGCCGCAGCCGTTGATGACGACCGTCCGGCCCGCCACGTCGCCCGCGAGCACCGTGTGCACGGCGTTACCGAGGGGTTCCTGGACCGGCGCCCACTCGATGGGCAGGGTGGCGGCGTTGTGCCAGAGGTTGGAGGCCGGCACCGCCACGTACTCGGCGAAGCAGCCCGGGATGTCGACGCCCAGGATCTTGGTGTTGGCGCAGACGTGGCCCTGGCCCGTGCGGCACTGGTAGCAGTGGCCGCACACGACGTGCGTCTCGGCCGAGACGTAGTCGCCGATCTGTGCAGTGGTGACCTCGGAGCCCACGGCGACGACCTCGCCTGCCAGCTCGTGGCCGATGATCAGGGGCGGCTTCACGCGCCCGGCCGACCAGGGATCCCAGGTGTAGAGGTGCAGGTCGGTGCCGCAGACCGTGGTGGCCTGGACCCGCACGAGGACCTCGTCGGGGCGAATGGTGGGAACGGCCGTGGTGACGAGCGTGGCGCCCCGCGCAGGCTGGGTCTTGACGACCGCCTGCATGGTCTCCGGGATCGCAGGGTGCCGAACGTCTTTGTTGGCCGCCATCGTCTTGGCCATGGATGTCTTCCTTATGTTGTGCGCTCCAGAGGGAGCGGGTGGTGCGAAACCGGGGTGAAAGGCGTCAAGAAGCCGTTTTTCACCCGCTCTTCCTTGCTTTAGTGTAGCAGATCCCGACAAGCAGGGACAGCCACGCCCGAATGCCCGCCGAGGAGGCGAGACTACGGTGTGGCGGCGTTTTGGGCCGGGGCCAGCTTGGACCAGTCCGGCGCCTGCTTGGAATTGGCGAGGTCCTCGTCGTGGGTGAGCGTCCGGATGCGCTCGGCCTCGTACGGGTGGGAGGCGTTGCTCTGCGGGGCGGCCTTCTGGCACGCGACCAGCAAGAGGGTCAGGATCAGCAGCAGGTATCGATTCAAGGGGACCTCCGGTTTGTGCTAGGAACGGTTGCTCTCTTTACGATTCTTTAAGCCCGGTGGGCGTCACGATGCTATAATCCGGGTACCCGGCGGCGTCGAGCCCAGGCGAGACGCGGCGATCGCACTTCTTCCCGCGCCATGTGCCCGCGTCGCCACCCTTTCGGACCCTTGAAGGGAGGAGAAGGCGTGGAATTCCGCGACCCCATCAACCAGCTCCAGTGCATCGTGGACGAGGGCGTCCTGGTCCAACGTAGGGACATGGTGCGCGTCCTGAGCGATCTGGGTCAAGTCCGCTACCAGGAGTGGCGAGACGGTCGGCTCCGTCGCCAGGGCGAGGGCATCATCGTGCACGTGACCTCCAACGATCGCTCGGCGACGGTCGTCCTCAACAAGCGCCTCTACCTCAACGTCAACGCCTTCGACTACCTGCAGCTCGGCTGCGACGAGGCCGGCGGGGCCTGGGTCGACCTGGTCTCGGACGGCATGTCCCTGCGCCTCATTCCCCTCACCGACCCCATGGACACGCCCGTGCTCGCGGGCGTCGAGCCCGTCGCGCAGCGCGGCGCCCTGGATCGCCTGTTCGGCGAGTCCTTTGCCGAGGTCTACCTGGACGACGACTTCGAGGATTCCGACGACGACTGATCGGCCTGCAGGGCGCGGAGCACGGCCTGGGTGCAGCGGCCGTCCCGGAGCATCCACGGGTGCAGGGCCACCGGCACGACCACCTCGCTGGCGCCGGGCAGGCGCGAGCTCGTGGTGGGGACGATCATCAGATCGAAGGGGGTCCAGATGGTCGTGGTCTGGAGCTGGCGCGCCGTCTGATCCCAGTCGCGGTTGAGATCCTCCAGGAACGGGCTGCCGATCCGCAGCTCGGAGGCCCCCGGGTTCCAGCGCAAGAAGCCGGTCAGGGTCCCGTGGTGCGGGGTCGAGAGGGTGATGAAGCGCTGTACCTGGCTCACGCCGCCCAGGCGCTGCAGGTAGTAGCGGCTCGCGATGCCGCCCAGGCTGAAGGCCACCAGGTCCACCTTGGCGGCTCCGGTGCGCTGGCGGATGGCCGCGACCCGGTCCCCGATCTGGCCCGCGAGCACCGCGAGGCTCACGTCCCCGTTGCTCGGCACCATGTCCAGCGCGTCCACGTCGTAGCCCGCTGCTACCAGGGGCGGGCGCATGGCGTCGAACACCTTGGCGGTGTCGTCGATCCCATGGATCAAGAGGACCGGGTTGAGGACCGCCAGGGCCAAGCAGGCGCCGATCACGCCGAGGCCTCCTGGGCCTGCAGCTTTTCATAGTAGAACCGGGCCATCAAGGTGTCGCGCATCTGCGGCGGAACCTCGACGCCCACCAGCGCCGCCCCCAGGAGGCTCGCCTGGTGCCACCAGGTCAGGTAGCGGCCGCGCAAGGCCTCCTTGCGGCCCTCCCCCGTGCTGAGCACGAGCACGTGGCGCGTCCGCTCCAGCGGCTCGCCCAAAGGCGCGTGGTAGAGCACCCAGCGGTAGCGAGCCAACAGCTCGGGAGGCAGGGGCGGGCGCCTGGCGCCGAGGGGCTTGAGGCCGGTCAAGAGGTCCAGATCGGCGATGGAGGTGGACCGGAGCGTCCCCTCGATCGGGAAGTCTCCCGCGTCGTCCGTCTCCTCCAGGATGGCGGGCAGGCTGCTCTCCTCGCCCGCGAGGTCCACCACGAGCACCCGGCCGCGCTCGCGCAACAGGGCGATCGCCAGGCACGCCGTCACCGCCGCGCTCGCATCGAGGTTGCTCAGGGAGAACACGGCCGTCTCGCGCACGCCGGGGTTGAGCTTGGCCGTCAGGCGCCGGAAGAAGACGCCCAGGGCCTGGCTCGGCGGGCTCTGCAGCTCCAGGAATCGGCCGCCCATGCCGATGCCGGCGGGCAGGATGCCGAGCACCGGTAGTCCGTGGAAGAAGGGCAGAGACAGGAAGAGGCTGCGCCGGAAGAGCATGTACGCCATGAGGCCGAGCCCCGCCACGGCCACGCCTCCCGCCACCCAGTAGGGGGTGGTGTCCATGGGCTTGGGGGCCGCGGGGGCGGGCTGGCCCTCGGTCGTCAGGTTGTAGGCGTAGCGGAGTTGGGCGTCCTTGGCAAGGGAGGCGAGGCGATCGCGGGCGATCGCTGCCGCGCGCTCCCGGTCCTGGTCGCTGCCTGCCACCTCCAGGTGGAAGGCGACGCCGTGCTCGAGGTTCTCCAGGGAGATGAGCTGGACCTTGGGACGCAGGTCCTCGGGCATGGAGACGTAGAGGGTACCGAGCCACGCTTCGGCGGCCTCGGCCTGCAGGGCGTGGACGTCGCCTGCCGGGGCCAGGGGGGAGTACTCGAGCCGGAGGACCGCCTCGGCCGCCCAGGCGGGAGCGACCAGGAGCGTCAGGAGGAGGGCGAGCGTGCAGGCCCAGGCCCGGGCGGTGCCGGCGAGACGGCGCGAAGCGTGCTGTGACATGCTGCAATTATAGGGAGGCGGGTCCCCCGAGGCAAGAAAACCGCCGGGACCGTACGGTCCCGGCGGCGTGATCCGAGGGGCGTTAGGCGAGGGCCGCCGCTCCGTTGAGGGCGCGCTTGAGGGTCTCGGCCTTGTCGGTGCGCTCCCAGGGCAGATCGAGGTCCGTCCGGCCGAAGTGGCCGTAGGCCGCCGTCTGACGGTAGATGGGCCGGCGCAGGTCCAGGGCGCGGATGATGCCCGCGGGCCGCAGGTCGAAGTGCTCCTTGATGAGCGCCTCGATCTGCTCCTCGGGAAGGCGGTTGGTGCCCTGGCAGTCGACCATCACCGAGGTGGGACGCGCCACGCCGATGGCGTAGGACACCTGCACCTCGCAGCGATCGGCCAGGCCCGCGGCCACCACGTTCTTGGCGACGTAGCGCGCGGCGTAGGCCGCCGAACGATCGACCTTCGTGGGATCCTTGCCCGAGAAGGCGCCGCCGCCGTGGCGGGCGTAGCCACCGTAGGTGTCGACGATGATCTTGCGGCCCGTGAGGCCCGCATCGCCCATGGGACCGCCCACCACGAAGCGGCCGGACGGGTTGATGAGGAAGCGGGTGTCCTGGAGGAGCTCCGCCTTGACCTCGGGCTGGATCACATGCTCGATGAGATCGCGCTCGATCTGCTCCTGGGTGACGTCGGGGGCGTGCTGGGTCGAGATCAGGATGGTGTCGACCCGGACCGGCGTGTGGCCGTCGTACTCGACGGTGACCTGGGTCTTGCCGTCGGGACGCAGGTAG
>DATNQJ010000080.1:0-3196 GCA_036704085.1 Stenomitos sp. | reverse complement strand
GAGCCCGGGAAGCCCTCCGCTTCGGCGATGGTGGGCCAGCGCATCCAGGTAGGCATTGGCGGCCGCATAGGCACCCTGGCCGCTCGAGCCCAAGAGGGACGAGGCGGAAGAGAACAGGACGAAAAAGTCGAGGGGCAGCTCCCGGGTGAGGGCATGCAGGTTCCAGGCTCCGCCAATCTTGGGAGCCATCACCCGCTGGAACCGCTCAGCGTCGAGGGCGAGCAGCATGCCGTCATCCAGCAGGCCTGCGGCATGGACGACGCCCCGGAGCGGAGCCCCGTCACCCGTTGCGGCCAGAGCCATGCGGAGCTGATCGGGATCGGCCACGTCCGCCTGTACGACGGTGACCGAGACCCCGGCCTGCCGTAACTCGGAGAGGACCTGCTCCGCTTCGCCCCGAGGAGCCGTCCGCCCCAGCAGTAGCAGGTGGCGCGCCCCATGATCGGCCAGCCACCGCGAGACGAGCAAGCCAAGAGCCCCCAGGCCCCCGGTGATGAGATAGGTCGCATCCGGTCGGATGGCCAGGACCTCGTCGGGTCGGGCCTCCGACTCTGAAAGCGGCTGCAGCCTCTCGACGTACCGGACTCCCGAGCGGATGGCCACGAGGGTTTCCGCATCGTCCGCCAAGAGCTCGGTGGCCAGGCCCGCAAGGTCCCGGGGCTCGAGATCCAGGTCGAGGCAGGTACAGCGGAGCTCGGGATGCTCCTGAGCGATGGTCTTGCCCAGCCCCCACAAGGGGGCTTCCATCAGGGCGCTCGCCGCTACGTCGGCGACGGGCTGAACGCCGGCGGTCACCAGATAGAGGCGAGGCGCCTGGGGCCAGGAGATCTCCCCGATGGCCTGGATCAAGGCCAGGACGCTGTGGCTCCGGGAGGTCTGCGCCTCGGCAACGGATGCTGGGGTGAGGAGCGGCCCAGCGAGCGGCGAACCTTCCCCCAGATGCACGATGGTCCGGCAGGCCGGCCCCTCCGCAGCACCGATCGACTCGAGCAGCCGGACCATATCCTCGCGAGCGTCCGGCCGCAACCGGAATCGCCGCTCGCTCGACCGCTCGTAGCCCTGGCCTGGGAAGGCCAGGTAGCACGTGATGCCCTTGGCCTCCAGGAGGGTCGCCACGGATTCGGCGGTACCTTCGGCGTCCGCGAAGAGCAGGCAGGCGGAAGGAGGCATCGCCGGGTCGATCGAGAGGGGCTCCGCTTGCCAGCGAACCTGGTAGAGGCTAGCCTCGACGCGGGCGCTCCGGCCCCCCTCCATGGCCTGCCATTTCAGGCCTTCGAACTCGGCGATGACGCCATGCTCGTCGTAGAGCAGGACGTCTCCCTCGAGCGTCCTGTCGTCCTGGTGGGTGCACCGCGCATGGCACCACATCTTGCTCGAAGGAGGCGCCATCAGGCGAACGGTTCGGATGCCCACCGGAAGGAAGGAGCCCGCCAGGAGGACCTCCGGGGAGACCGCCGCCATCATGGCTTGACCGCAGACGTCCAGCAGGGCCGGGTGGCAATGATAGCCCGCGAGGTCGGGCACGAGCGCATCCGGGGGGGCGACCTCGGCCAGCGCCTCGGAGTCTCCGCGCCAGAGGCGCTGGATCCCCTGGAAGGTGGGGCCATACGCGTAGGCCGAGCCGTCGCCGCGGAGCCTGCGGTAAAACTCGGCACCGGCCATCGCCGGCCCCTCCGCCTCGAACCGTGCGAGGAGGGCTTCCGGTCGGGGCGGTTCCGAGGGGCACGCGGCCCGGGGCGAAGCCAGCACGCTCGCATGGCTCGTCCAGGCGGTGTCCGGGGGGCCTTCCGCGGGGCGGCTGTGGAGTCGGATCCGGACGGATCCCTCCGGCACCGGGCTCAGGGAGATCTGGAACGAGTAGGTCTCGGCCTCCGAGAGGATCAGGGCCTTGTGCAGCTCCAGGTCGGACAGGGTGAGCTCGGATGCGCCGAAGTAGCGGCTCGCCGCCGCGCGCGCCATTTCCAGGTAGGCCGTGCCGGGGAAGATCGTCGCGCCAAACACCTGGTGATCCTGGACGAACGAGAGATGCCGATCGACCTGGGCTTGCCAGACTCGCTCCTCCGGGTGCCCGGCAAGGCTCAGGGGCTCGCCCAACAAGGGATGGCCCCCCTTGGTCCCGCCAGGGCGGCGCGGGGCAGAGGGCTCGAACCAGTAGCGCTCGCGTTGCCAGCGATACGTCGGCAACGCCATGAATCGCCCGCCGGGCGAGACCCGTTCCCAGTCGAAGGCCTGGCCGACGGTAAAGAGTGCGGCCAGCGAGCCCAGCATGGTGGCAAGCTCCGCCTCGCCCCGCTTGAGGGAGGGCAGCACGAGCGCTGCCGGGGCCGCGAGGGCATCGCGGACAGAACCGGTCAGGATGGGATGCGGGCTGATCTCCACGAAGAGATCGTGCTTCGTGTTGCCGAGCGTCTGAATGGCCGGCGAGAACAGGACGGGCTCTCGCATATTGCGCGCCCAGTAGGTGGCATCGAGCGTCGGGCCATCGACCATCTGGCCCGTCACCGTCG
Organism: Stenomitos sp.; assembly: GCA_036704085.1. GTDB lineage: Bacteria > Cyanobacteriota > Sericytochromatia > S15B-MN24 > UBA4093 > DATNQJ01. The sequence goes on along the minus strand of DATNQJ010000080.1, from coordinate 689 downwards.
AGACCATCGGCACCGTCGGTCGGGCCGGGGTGATGCCGCCGAGCAGGACCTCGAGCTCGTCCAGGAGCGGATCCATGTGGGGACTGTGAGAGGCCACGTCCACGTTGACCAGACGGCAGAAGACCTCCCGCTGTTCGAGCATGGAGAGCAACTCGAGGATCGCCGCGCGATCGCCGGACAGGACCGTGGAGCTGGGCCCGTTGCATGCCGCGAGGGCCAGGCGGCCTTCATAGCCGGCGATCGCCCGCTTCGCCTCATCCCAGCTCAGGTCGACCAGCGCCATGGCCCCCTGTCCGGCCGCCCGCTTCATCAGGTGGCTGCGCAGGCAGATGATCCGGGCGGCGTCCTCCAGGCAAAGGGCGCCTGCGACGTGGGCCGCCGCGACCTCTCCCATGCTGTGGCCAACCACCGCCTGGGGCTCGACGCCCCAGGAGCGCCACACCTCCGCCAGGGCCACCTGCACCGCGAAGATCAGGGGCTGGATGGTATCGATCCCCTCCCAGGCCGCCTGGTCTTCGGAAGCGAAGAGCTGATCGAGCAAGGGCACCGCGAGGTGCGGGGCCATCGCGGCAGCGCAGCGCTCCAGCGCGGACCGGAAGACCTCCGACTCGGCGAAGAGCTGGCGTCCCATGCCCAGCCATTGAGAGCCCTGGCCCGGGAACACGAAGACGACCTTCCGGCGTCGCCCG